>JANOGZ010001132.1:0-2709 GCA_031406255.1 Pyrinomonadaceae bacterium
ACTCAGCACAATATAGCAGTCTGCTAAACCGGCGTAAGCCAGCGCGTAAGCCGGATCCATATCAATTGCTTGTTGGATATACTCTGGACTGCACCCCTTGAATGAGACAACAAGTTAAGCTTCTATAGTAGAATTAGGAGGCTTAACAATGGCTCTCAAAAGAAGACAGTTCACTCGCGATTTCAAACTTCAAGTCCTGCGCGAAATCGAGGCCGGTAAATCTCTTGCCCAAGCCTCGCGCGAACACCAAGTTCATCCGACCTTGATCTCGAAGTGGCAAAAGCAACACTTGCAATATGCCGAGCACGCCTTCGCCGGCAACGGTCATATATATAAGGACGAAGCGCACATCGCCGAGTTGGAGCGAATGGTCGGCAAGCTCACGATGGAAAACGCCCTCTTAAAAAAAGCCTTGGTGCGGCTCGAAGCGCAGGTCCGCTCAACGCCTCGCAATGGAGGCAAATCATGATCGACCTCATCTCGCATGAAGTGAGCAACGAGGCGGCGCTCTCAATCAGTCAGATGTGCGCGTCCCTCGATCTTGCCCGCGCTGACTACTACCGTCATCAGTCGCTCACAAGTGAGATTGATGAGGATCTCGAATTACGCGAGCAGATTCAACAAATCGCCGTCGAGATGTCGGCCTACGGCTACCGGCGCATCACCCAGGAGTTGCGACGACGTGGCCTCATCGCTAATCACAAGCGCGTGCTGCGCCTGATGCGCGAGGATAATCTGTTGTGCCTGCGCAAACGCCGCTTCATTTCAACCACTGATTCGCGTCACGCTTTTGGCGTCTATCCGAATCTGGCGCCGGAACTGGTCATCAGTGGGATCGACCAACTGTGGGTCGCCGACATCACATACATTCGCCTGGCGAGAGAATTCATCTATCTGGCGGTCATTCTCGACGCCTTCTCGCGGCGCTGTATTGGCTGGCATCTGGATCGCACGCTCGAGGATGATCTGGCACTCACGGCCTTATGGATGGCCCTTGAGGCACGCACCATTGGACCAACGCTGGTGCATCATTCAGATCGCGGTGTCCAGTATGCTTCAAACGACTATACCAACCTGCTCAAAGAACATTCGATCCGCATTAGCATGTCGCGGCGCGGCAATCCGTATGACAATGCGAAAGCGGAGAGTTTCATGAAGACGCTCAAGATGGAAGAAGTGTATCTCTACGAATATGAAGACCTGTTGGAAGCACGAACACGGATTGGGCACTTCCTCGAAGCAGTCTATAATCAGAAGCGGTTGCACTCAGCGCTGGGTTACTTACCGCCAGCAGAATTTGAGCAGTCGCTTCTCCACGCAACCCCTGCTTAACTACTTGTCTCAATTCGGGGGTGCACTCCACTATAATACTCCCCAAAATTAAGACCAGCACTTAAGGTGGTAAAATCGCTGCCGTTTCATGAGGAGAAACAGATGACAAAGCAGCGTAACCATTACAGTGCGGACTTCAAGGCGAAGGTCGCTTTAGCAGCCATCAAGGGACAACAAACCGTCAATGAGATTGCTTCTGTGTATGGTGTGCATCCGAATCAGGTGATGACCTGGAAGAAGCAAGTCCTTGAAGCTGTGCCAGACATCTTCTCTGCCAGACGCGCCAGAGCGGCGCAGGATGAGGAAGCCGTGAAAGCGCAACTCTACCAGCAAATCGGTCAACTCAAAGTCGAGTTGGACTGGCTCAAAAAAAAAGCTGGACTGTTCAGTTGAGCAGAAGCGGCAGATGATTGTTGTCGAGCATGAACAGTTAAGCGTGCGTCGGCAATGCGAGTTGATAGGGCTCTCGCGCACGGGTCTTTATTATAAGCCGCAAAGCGAGAACGCCGAAAACTTAGGCTTAAGGCGGCTCTTGGATGAGCAGTACACACGCACTCCTTTTTACGCAGTGGAGCGGATGACCGCCTGGCTCAGAGAGCAAGGCTATGCGATCAATCGGAAGCGTGTGCGGCGACTGTTGCGCGAAATGGGCTTGGAAGCAGTCTATCCAAAGCCGCGCTTGAGCGACCCGCAAGCCGGGCATCGAATCTATCCGTACTTGCTGCGAGGTGTCGAGATTGAAAGAGTGAATCAAGTATGGAGTACGGACATCACTTACATTCGACTCTGGCAGGGGTTTGTTTATCTGGTGGCGATGATGGATTGGTACAGTCGGTATGTCCTGGCGTGGGAAGTGTCGGTCAGTTTAGAGAGCAGTTTCTGTGTGAGCACCTTAGACTGGGCCTTGCGGCAAGGTCAGCAGAGATCTTCAATTCGGATCAAGGCTCGCAGTTCACGAGCGAAGTTTTTACCGACAAACTCAGAGAGCGCGGTATTCGGATCAGTATGGACGGGAGAGGGCGCGCACTGGACAACATCTTCGTCGAGAGGTTGTGGCGCAGTGTCAAGTATGAAGAAGTCTATTTGAAAGATTACCGCAGCGTGATGGAAGCGGTTCAAGGCTTGAGAGCTTACTTCGAGTTCTACAACGGTGAACGGCTACATCAATCCTTGAATTATCAAACGCCGGAAGCGGTCTATCGGCAAGGGCTAACAATGGCAGCAGTGACCACCTTAAATTGACCGGATTTTGGTCTTGACATTGGGGAGTACCTTACAACATAAAGGGAGGATAAGAAGAATGGCAACAGCACAAAGCGCAATGACGGGAACTCAGGCGAGAACTCAAGACAACGACGGAATGACGACGGGTAGAGA
>JANOGZ010001135.1:0-2278 GCA_031406255.1 Pyrinomonadaceae bacterium
TGGAGCGGGATTATAGGGCGCACGATCCCGCACTGGTCTACCTCAAGATGGATCAAAGATTTAATGATCTTCGCTCGGACCCCAGATTCACAGATCTGCTACGGCGCATCGGACTTGCGTCGTGAACAGGCCGCTTGATCCACTTAACAGCAGCCAGCTCCAGCATTAAGAATGTCTTGCCCTCGTACGCGGCACTGAGACCAGTGACGTTGTCCTCATAAGCGATCTGAAGTGATTGCGAATTAACCGACTACATTCATCGAGTCATGGGCGCGGCCGCGTAAGCGATCCCATGCCGGGCCGGTCATAACAGAGCTTTGATACATGCTCCTTTCAGTAACGGCTGGCCGCTTCAAAAGGTTCAACCGTTGATCGTCCTTTGGCTCCGCGTCCGCCCCGCGCGCAAACCTTTGTCGCCATCCCCGGACATTATAGCCCTGACGATTGAGGCCGATTTATCCGGACCGTGAAAGCGTATGTCAACAGATGGTGAACACATCGCAACAACTAAAACAAGAATGGACGTCATACTCGCAACACCTGTGAAGATTATCAGCTAAAGGGGAACAGGCAGATGAAGAGTGATTCCGGACAGAGCGTGTCGGTGTGGATGGCGACGGCGGAGGTGCCGGCGCAGTCTACGCTCACAGAAAACGCGCACGCCGACGTGTGCATCATCGGCGCCGGCATCGCCGGCATGACGACCGCTTATCTGCTCACGCGCGAGGGCCGATCGGTGATCGTCATTGACGATGGGCCCGTCGCCGGCGGCGAGACCTGCCGGACGACCGCGCATCTCGTCAACGCGCTCGACGATCGCTACTACGAACTGGAGCGCCTGCATGGCGAGCGCGGGGCGCGGCTCGCCGCCGAGAGCCACACGGCGGCGGTGGACCGAATCGAAGCGATCGTTAAAGGGGAGAATATTGATTGCGATTTCGCGCGTTTGGATGGCTACCTCTTTGCGCCCGAAGGAAAATCAACCGAGGAACTCGAACGCGAATTGAAGGCCGCCCATCGCGCGGGGCTCCACGACATTGAGCGCGTCGCGCGCGCTCCGCTCGAGAGCTTCGATACGGGGCCGGCCCTGCGCTTTCCGCGACAGGCGCAGTTTCACATCCTGAAGTACATCAACGGCCTCACGGAAGCGGTCAAGCACGGGGGCGGGCGCATCTTCACGAAGACGCACGCCGCCAAAATCGAAGGCGGCGCGCAAGCGCGCATCGAAACGGATCGCGGCCATGTGATCACCGCCGGGGCGGTCGTCGTGGCGACCAACACTCCCGTCAACGACCTCGTCGCGATTCATACCAAGCAGGCCGCTTACCGCACATACGTGATCGGCGCGCGCATCCCACGCGGCTCCGTGCCGACGCTGCTTCTCTGGGACACGCCTGACCCGTACCACTACGTGCGTCTCCAGAAGGTTGAGGGGAAAAGCGGCGCTGGCGATTATGACGTTTTGATCGTCGGCGGCGAAGATCACAAGACGGGACAGGCGGAAGACTTCGATGCACGCTATGCGCGTCTCGAAGCATGGACGCGCGAGCGGTTCCCCGCGGTCGAGGGCATCGAATTTCGCTGGTCCGGTCAGGTCATGGAGCCGGTTGATGGCCTCGCCTTCATCGGGCGAAATCCCCTGGACGCGGACAACGTCTTTATCGCGACCGGCGATTCCGGAAACGGAATGACGCACGGGACGATCGCCGGCATTCTGCTGACCGACTTGATCCTCGGCCGGCACAACGAATGGGCGACCCTCTATGATCCTTCCCGCAAGACGCTGCGCGCCGCGGTCAAATTCGCGCAGGAGAATCTCAACGTCGCCGCGCAGTACACGGACTGGCTGACCGGCGGCGAGACCGATTCGGTCGAAGGGATCGCGCCCGGCACCGGCGCGATTATCCGTCGCGGCCTCGCGAAGCTGGCCGTTTACCGCGACGAGGGGGGCGCGCTTCACGAGCGCTCGGCCGTCTGTACGCATCTCGGATGCATCGTTGACTGGAACGCGACGGAAAAGTCATGGGACTGTCCCTGCCACGGCTCGCGCTTCGATACGAAGGGGCGGGTCTTAAATGGCCCGGCGATCAGTGAGCTGGCGCCTGCTGAGGAATAATCAACCGACAGATTCTGCGTCAGCGGACTATTACGGAAGCGATAGCGTGGCGCGTGGGCCGGTAAAAAACATGACGGTGTTGAGTGTTGAGAGCGATCATTGTCGGCGCGCCGTGAGGCTACTTTCTGTAGACCTCGCGTCCGTCGCTCAGCTCGACGGCGA
>JANOGZ010001163.1:0-3356 GCA_031406255.1 Pyrinomonadaceae bacterium
ACTTAGGAAGCCGTCGGCGCGTCCGATAACCACTTTCCACCCAATCCGCTTCAAAACACAAGAAAAAGCAGTAAAACAAGAGGAGGTTCGACCTGCTTAGCACTCATGTCTTATTCGTGCTCCTTCTCTGCTGCGCGAACATCTCCGCGATCTCCTTCTGCTGGCAAAATTCGATAACGTCAAGTTTATTTCTAGCAAAATTTCTTGTTCGGTTTGGCAGTCAATGGACAAAGAATTACCTCTACCTCACAATCACACGTCTCGACGATCCTAGTTATATGGAAGATCTGGCCGTATTCTTACGTGAAGTTGGCCGTGAGAATGTTGCAGGCTTACTGGATGGCGTGCCTGAACAGCGTGACCTCGATGTGGGTGCATGTAGAATCGCTTTGTGCGGCGCTGATTAGGCATTTCTAGTGCGGTAATATCCATTATTGATGACATCTACGTTCTGCTCCAAGAGTTAGAATCGTAGCTTCATGTCTCTGTAATAAAGAAGCTTTTATCCATGAACGGCAAGGATAAGAAAGACATCAAACCAGGTCTCAAGGTTGATATTGTGTTGAAGCAGGACCAGCTTAGTGGGAAACTCACTCGTGGCATTGTTAAAGATGTTCTGACGAAATCCTCTCATCATCCGCATGGTATCAAGGTCAGGCTTGAAACAGGCGAGGTGGGTAGAGTCAAAGAGATTGTCAATGAGAGCTGATCAGTTTCATCTTCGCCTTGTTATTTGAGCTTTGATGGCTCAGAGACTCTATGGGTATAGATACGCTGGAGAGGCGACACTAACATCATCCAAGGATATGCTGCCGAACTTCAATGTATAGCCAGATCGCTACAATAGCAGAGGCCCGATTTGAGTGCCACGACTTAAGGAACGCGCACACGTTCTGGACCGGCAACCTGCCCGTCAATCTGCGCTTTGACTCAGCGACCTTCGAATCGCTGTGGCAAATGCATCCGCCGCAGTTTCATGAAATTCTGATGCACGGCCGGGTCGTGAAGACGCCGCGCTGGCAACAGGCGTTCGGGATGGATTATCACTACGCAGGACGGGTGAACAGGGCACTCCCTGTCCCGCCGCTCCTCGACCCCCTGCTCGCCTGGGCTCAAGGATATATCGACGAACGGCTCAACAGCATACTGGTTAACTGGTACGACGGGTTGTTGGGACACTACATCGGACGGCATCGGGACAGCACCAGAGAGATGATCAAAGGCGTGCCGATCGTGACCGTCTCGTTCGGCGAGGAGCGGATCTTCAGGTTACGTCCATACTGCGGAGAGGGGCGCAGAGACTTTCCCGCTCTCGACGGGAGTGTCTTCGTTATGTCTTACGAGACTAATCTGGCGTGGATTCACGAAGTGCCCCGCGCCCGAAAGTCCTCCGGCAGAAGAATCTCCGTGACTTTGCGGGGCTTCCTTGATGACTGATGCTGTGGAACCCGTAGTTTATAGGCAATGGCAGGTAACAACTTATGAGCAGTCCTATCAGCATGCACGAGGCGCGGACCGCGCTCAACCAAGACCCTGAACTCAGGCAGTGGGCCGAGCAGTGGTTAAAGAGTAAAGAACGGGCCGCAGAGCAGTCGCTGAGCGACGAGGAGTATGAGAAGCACTGGCTCTACGTCCGCCCGGAGAGGATGCACGAAGGGGCTATTGAGGCGGTGGCTGCATACCAGCAGCGCAGCAAGGAGCCTTAGCCATACCTCTCAGCCTAACGCGGAGAAAGCGAAGATTACGAAGCGCGTCTATCCGCACCTGCTCAGGCATTCGGTAGCCACTACTCTGTTAGAGCGCGGGATGCCTATCGAGCAGATTCAAAAGTTTCTCGGTCACTCGAAACTGGAGACGACGCAAATCTATGCGGAGTCAACGACGGAAATGCTAAAAGAGAGCTATCGGCGAGCGCTGTCGGAGTGATCGTCACTAGGGGCATGAATTATTGACGCACTATGACAATGACCCGGCACACAAAAGAACTCAAAAATCACGTCCGAGCATTTTCTAACTATACGTCATTAAGAAAAAGACCGGCGAGGTTGTGAAGCCTGTGCCGGCCTTGTTCTTCGGGGCGGGCGGAGAGTTTATGTTCAGCCCTCGTTCACTATTCCCTACTTCGTCGATGAAATTTGATGAGACTTTACAGTGCCAATCCTCGGCCACCGAGAAGTTGGAGAGGGCGGCACCGCAAAGCGCGCGATAGGGTTAAGGTCTAAGGCTCAAGCCGTGCGGGAACTTTCCGACTCGTACGGTCGCGACGACCGCGCCGGTGGCGGTGTCTATCACCGAGACGCTATTGCCGTTAGCATTGGTGACGTAGACGCGAGTCCCGGCCCGGTTGACCGCCACGCCTACCGGGCTAATTCCGACCCGCACCGTCGCCAGGACTTTGTCCGTGGCGGTGTCAATGACCAAAACGGTATTATTAGATTTGTTCACGTAGACGCGAGTCCCGTCCGGGTCTACCGCAACGCCATTCGGGTGATTTCCGACCAGCACGTTCGTGACGACCGTGTTGGTGGCGGTGTCTATCACCGAGACGTTATCGCCGCGCGAGTTGGCGACGTAGACGCGCGTCCCGTTCGGATTGACCGCAACGCCGGTCGGAAATTTTCCGACCGGCACACTCGCGACGACCGTGCCGGCGGTGGCGTCAATGACCGAGACGCTACCGCTGAATTGGTTGGCGACATAGACGCGCGTCCCATCCGGGCTGACCGCCACGCCTGCCGGGAAAGGGAGAGCCCCAGCCATCCGCACTGTCGCCACGACTGCATTGGTGGCGGTGTCTATCACCGAGACGGTACCACTACGCAGGTTCGCGACGTAGACGCGGGTCCCGTCCGGGTTGACCGCCGCGCCTATTGGGCCGTCTCCGACCGGCACGGTCGCGACGACTGCGTTGGCGGTAGCGTTAATCACCGAGACGGTATTATCGTTAAAGTTGGTGACGTAGACGCGGGTTCCTTCACGATTGACAGCCACGCTGACCGGGCCCTTTCCAACCGGTACTGCCGCCACGACTGCGTTGCTGGCGGTGCTGATCACCGAGACGGTATTACTGTTTCTGTTAGCGACATAGGCGAAGGAATTGTCCGCCCCGCTCAGTGCAGAGGCGTTCGCTTTCAGTGGCCTCACGTGCGCCTTCATCTGTGTAATATCCTGCGGCGTGCCCGACGGTACTTTCACTCTTGCCGCTCTGGCCGCACCCGATCGTAGCGGCGTGCGCGTCGAAGCTTGCAGGGGCGGACTGGTTTGTTCGGCGACGTCCAGCGGGTTCGTCTCCAGCTCGCGGCGGTAGAAGACGCGCGGCTGCTGTACGTTCCGCCTCTCTGCGTCCCGCCCGCGCT
>JANOGZ010001171.1:0-2347 GCA_031406255.1 Pyrinomonadaceae bacterium
CGCGCGGGCGGCGCTCGCGCTCGCGCTCCACATCAACGAGCAATCCATTTTCGCGCGCAAAAATTACTTTTACCCGGACTTGCCGAAAGGCTACCAAATCTCGCAGTATGACCGTCCGTTCTCCGAGCATGGGCGCCTGGAGATTATGACCGCGGCGCGCGACGAAGCCGGGCACGCGCGAGACTGGCGACCGTTGGAGGTGCATTTGACACGCCTGCACCTGGAAGAAGACGCCGGCAAGAACGTGCATGAGGGCCTGCCCGACACAGACCGTTATTCTTACGTCGATCTTAACCGGGCCGGTACTCCGCTGGCGGAGATCGTGACCGAGCCGGATTTCCGTTCGTCATGGGAAGCCTATGATTACGTCAATCATGTGCGGCGCACGCTGCAGTGGGTCGGCGCTTCAGAGGCCGATATGGAGAAGGGCAACCTGCGCTGCGAGGCGAATGTTTCCGTCAGACGGGTGGGCGCAGAAAAGTTGGGAACAAAAGTCGAGTTAAAAAACCTGAACTCCGTGCGGTTCATGCAGCGCGCCATCGAATACGAGATCGAGCGGCACATCGAGCTGATCGAGGCGGGCGGACGGGTCGAGCAGGAGACGCGGCTGTGGGATGAGCGCGCCGCTGAGACGCGCGTGATGCGCTCGAAAGAGGAAGCACACGATTATCGTTACTTCCCGGAGCCGGACTTGCCGCCGCTCGTCGTCACAAGGGAGTTCATCGAGCAAGTCCGCGCTTCGCTGCCGGAACTTCCGGAGCAGCGCCGCCGACGTTTCATGGAAGAATACGATCTCACTTACGCGGACGCCGCGCAGCTTACCTCGGAGCGGTCGCTGGCGGATTATTACGAGGGGGCGGCCAAAGCGGCGGCAAATCCACGCGGCGCGGCAAACTGGGTCAGATCGGAATTGCTGCGCGCACTGGAAAGCGAGGGCCTCTCGATCAGCGCCTGTCCGGTCGCGCCGGCGGACCTGGGAGCGCTGGTGCGCCTCATCGATGAGGGAAAGATCAGCGGCAGCCAGGGTAAAGAAGCGCTGGCAGCGATGTTCGCGACCGGCCAGAGTGCGGCCACGATCATCGAGGAGCGGGGGCTGGCACAGGTCAGTGACACGGGCGAGATTGAAGGCATCATCGCGGAAGTGCTCGCCTCCAATCCACAGCAGCTCGCCCGGTACCGCGCGGGTAAGGAAGCGCTGTTCGGTTTCTTCGTCGGCCAGGTGATGAAAGCCTCACAGGGAAAGGCCAATCCGAAACTCGTTAACGAGCTGCTCCGGGAAAAACTGAAAAACGCTGAGAGTTGAACGAACCGGCAACAGCACCGGTATCTCTATTTTATTTAGTGTCACAGCTGTTCACTCTCTGAGGGCGGTCTGATGAATCTTAATGGCAAAGCGGCGGTCATCACGGGCGGCACGAAAGGTATCGGGCGAGGTATCGCCGAAGCCCTGGCGCGCCAAGGCGCAGATGTCTGCATCAGTGCGCGTAACGTCGAGGAGATCGCGCGCGTGGTAAAAGAAATCGCCGCGACGGGCGCGGAGGGACGAATCACCGGCGCGGCGTGCGACGTGCGCGATTACGATGAAGTGAAGGCCTTGATCGAGCATGCGGTGGACGAGTTTGGCGGCATCGACGTGCTGGTTAACAATGCCGGGATCGGCGTCTTCGAGAGTGTCGAGGAGATGTCGCCGGAAGATTTTCGCGCCGTGCTGGAGACCAACCTTTTTGGCGTCTTCTACTGCTGCCATGAAGCGATCCCGCAGCTGAAGCGGCGTGGCGGCGGATTCATCATCAACATCTCTTCGCTCGCGGGCACCAACGCGCACCCGCAAATGGCTGCTTACAACGCCTCGAAATTCGCGCTCAATGGTTTCAGCGAAGCGCTGATGCAGGAGGTGCGGCATGACGGCATCAAGGTCAGCTACATCATGCCCGGCTCCGTCAATACATATTTCGGCGGCGACGAGCCGAGCGCTGAGCAAAGCTGGCAGTTGCAGCCGGATGACATCGCGCGTGTCGTGCTGGATCTGCTTCATCACGAAGCGCGAAGTTTGCCGAGCCGCGTCGAAATCAGGCCGAGCCGGCCGCCAAAGAAGTAAAACCAATAAATACCGCTATACCTTAATCCACACGGGGGAAGGCCCTATTCTCTCGCCCGGGTTGAGGAATGAGTAAAGGGGTGAAAGCCGGGCATCGGAGCCCGGTACGGACGTGCTCACGGATGAGCATATAAGGTAGGAATAATTCTTAACTTCAATAGAGGGAATCTATATGCAACATGAAAACACGCCGCCAGAAGGCCAGCCACATAGCGAACACATGAGCGCGAAAGAATTGAAGCTCACCGA
>JANOGZ010001175.1:0-1048 GCA_031406255.1 Pyrinomonadaceae bacterium
ATAGCCCGCTATTTATACGATCATGGAACGAAGGTTTGCGGCGTTGATTTGTCACCGGCCATGGTTGAGCAGGCGCAAAGTTTGAATCCGGATATTCCATTTCAGCAAGGGGATCTGCTGGCTCTCGCCAATGTCGCCGACAACTCTTATGGAGGAGTGGCGGCTTTCTACTGTATCGTCCATGTCCCCCGCCCGGCAGTGATTCAGGCTTTGCAGGAGTTAAAGCGGGTGCTCCGTCCAGACGGGGTCTTGTTGCTCACATTTCATATCGGGCAGGAAATCATTCATCTCGATGAATGGTGGGGTAAAGAGGTATCTTTAGATTTTATCTTCTTCGAAAGAGAAGAGATGAAAGGCTATCTGAGGATGGCAGGGTTTGAGCTACAGGAAGTGATGGAGAGAGACCCGTACCCGGACGTGGAGCATCAAAGTCGCCGCGCTTATATATTTGCGCGGAAACCGTAGCTTTCGCCGGCCCGGCGACCTTTGAGAATCAAAGAGTAAAGTCGGTCTGAGACACAAACAAACCACTTCGATCAAATCGGATTTTCACATTGAGCTTGATGATGGCGGATTGCTGGCGCGACGCAAAACGGAATTTTTGCCCGATGGCGCATATTTGTTTGAAGATGGGTTGGAAGTCGGAGGCGTTCTCACCGCCACGGTGATTACATGTACGGCGTGGTTGCTTGAACTTTATGAATTGGAAGCGGGCGAACTCTTCTTTAGCAGAGGCAAAGAACATGTTCGCCCGGAGACAAACTGTTTTGGAGTTTTCTACCCGCCTTTCTCTATGACGCAGCCGCGCTTTAAAAATGGGAAGGGACGGCTGGTCGGAATCGCCGCGACGGAGCCTTTACCAGCAGAGTTTACGGCCGCCCCGACGATATTTGAAACGACTTTCACCGGATCTCCTTCCGGCGTCGCGCACGTACTGGAGATTTTGCATACGGGCGCTAACCGACAGCCAGTTGAAATGAATCCACACGCGTCTCTGCTTTCTCTTAAGGCGAAAAGGATGATTGACGAAAACTATCTCGTTTATCCA
>JANOGZ010001178.1:0-1039 GCA_031406255.1 Pyrinomonadaceae bacterium
GTGCGCGCAGGGACACGTTCCGTCCGAGATTGCGACGTTTCTGTTTTGTTCGCGGTCGAGCATTTATCGGATTGTTGCCGCTTACAAACGCGGCGAGCGATGGGTGGCAGACACCCACGCAGAAGGCGAGACGCCACAGCACTTGCCAACGCTTAAACGCTCGCTCGTGGCGCTTATCAAGCGTGCTCCTGCCACCTTCGGATGGTGTCGCACGCGCTGGAGTTGCGCGACACTCGTGCTTGAACTCCACACGCGGCGCGGCGTGCGAGTCTCGCGCGAAACTATCCGCCGCTGGTTGCATGAACTTGGCTATGTGTGGAAGCGAGCGCGCCATGTCGCCAGAGACGATGACCCCGAACGAGTCGCGAAACTCGCCCGAATTCGCTCGATTATCGAAGGGTTGTTGCCGACAGAAGCCCTGTTTTTCGCCGATGAGTTGGATATTCACCTGTTGCCGAAGATCGGTTACGAATGGATGCTGAAAGGCACGCAACTGGAAGTGATGACGCCGGGCACAAACCAGAAGCACTATTTGGCGGGTGCGCTCAACTACCTTTCGGGCAAGATGCTCGCCGTGACAGGCGAGCGCAAGAATCGGTGGCTCTTTATTGACTTGCTGAAGTTGATTGACAAGAAGTGCTCGGCGCAGCAATTCGTGCGCATCTACGTCGTGGCCGACAATTACCGGATACATACAGCGAAAGCAGTTGGCGAATGGCTGGCCGCGCATCCGCGCTTTGAGATTGTCTTCTTGCCTTCTTACTGCCCGCAAGCTAATCCGATTGAGCGAGCGTTCGGCGACGTGCATGACAAATGCACGCGCAACCATAAGCGGACGCGCCTTTCTAATTTGGTCGGCGATGTGGTCTGGCATCTCAAGCGTAACGGTCCGTGGCGGTACAAACTTTCAAGTATCTACTACACGCCGGAAGTAGATACAGCGGGCGCTGAACTGGATGAAGCGCGAAAGTTAAAGGCAGCATGAGTGTACGAATCTTGTAAGTTTCTATTTAGGTTGTGTTGACATAACTATCTGAGC
>JANOGZ010001204.1:0-1026 GCA_031406255.1 Pyrinomonadaceae bacterium
AAATACCCGGTCAATGTCGCCACGACGCTGGGCACGTCGGGCTATGAAGCGCTGATCTACGGCGCGCCGCGCATGTGGGGTGCCCGCCTGCGCTATAGGTTCGGTCAATAGGATCAGGCCGGAACGGTGTCCCGGCGCGGCGCGCCAGACACCCCTCCCTTACACCCCAAAATATTTTTTTGACGTGCGCCCCGGCCCCCACGGGGCGGAAGTCCTCACCTTTCTCGCCGAGCGTCCTCTTCATACGGTAATTATGGCCAGCTTCATTCGCGATAACGATCTGGTCAGCCCCCTGAATCGCGGCACCTTCTACTCCTGCCGCAACGCCGAGGGCCAGCTCGAAGGCGTCGCCCTGATCGGCCACGCCACACTGATTGAAGCCCGCACGGATGAAGCCCTCGCGGCATTCGCGCGGCTGGCGCAAGATTGTCCGCGCGCGCACCTGATCATGGGCGAGCAGGAAAAGATCGGGCGCTTCTGGGAACTCTACGGCGAGGATGGCCGGGCACCGCGTCTGGCCTGCCGTGAGTTGTTATTTGAACTGCAATGGCCGGTTGCGGTATGGGAAGCGGTGAAGGATTTGCGCCAGGCCACGCTCGACGACCTCGAGTTGATCGTGCCGGTGCATGCGCAGATGGCTTTCGAGGAGAGCGGGGTCAATCCCCTGGAGGCAGACCCGACCGGCTTCCGCAGGCGCTGTGCGCGTCGTATCGAGCAGGGACGCGTCTGGGTCTGGGTCGAGGATGGGCGGTTGATATTTAAGACCGACATCATCGCCGAGACGCCCGAAGTGATCTACCTGGAAGGCGTGTACGTTAATCCGGAAGAGCGCGGTAAGCATTATGGATTGCGTTGCATCTCGCAGCTCGGTCGTAATCTTCTGGGCCGTGTCCGCTCCATCTCCATTCTCGTCAACGAACAGACCGAGAGAGCACAAGCTTTCTATCACAAGGCGGGATACAAGATGCGTGGTTATTACGACACCATCTACCTGCAGAAGAAGAAAGACAACTAGGCGAAAAGCTC
>JANOGZ010001211.1:0-1810 GCA_031406255.1 Pyrinomonadaceae bacterium
GTCGGCGCGGCGGGCGACCTCCAGGGCCGCCAGTTCTTCAGTAGTGCTCGCGACCGTCCCCGCCAGGGTAACTGTTCCGTTTTTGACCGTAACGTCGATATCCCTCCCCTTGACGCGCGAATCAAGCTGCATCTCCCATCTGGGCCGAATGAATTGATGTAGACGCGTAGTCCGTGCATTAGAGTCTCCCGTTGTGACACTGCTCACCTCTTACCTGTCTTCTTCTTCTTTTCGCTCGCAAGCTTCAGCACGTCGCCCGGTTGACAATTAAGCATCTGGCAGATTCGCTCCAGAGTCGCAAAATTAATGCCCACCGATCTGCCTGTCTTCAACCGCCACAGCGTCGAGTGGCTGATGCCAGTCTCCTTTGCCAGCCAATAGAAAGTCCGCCTGCGCGCTTCCAGTAACTCATCGACTCGATTCTCAATCAAAGTACGCCTCCTAATTCTGTTATTCGCTATTTATCATACACGAAATATATCACTTATGAAGTATATTCTACATTTGACATATACTTTTGTCTAGCGTAAAGTTGTGCGGAACCGAGCCCAAGCTCACTCCCTTCTCAGATCTTCTGGAATTACCCAGACCACCTGACGCCCACAGCTCAACTACCATGAAGCGAAGGATGCTTACCTTCCCTGCACGGTCTAAAACATGAGCGGATTTCTTGACTCGAGCCTATCGGCCCCAGTCGAATGAGAGCTTATAACATTCAATGTACCGGGACTTTAATTCTTGGCAGCAAGGACCTACAAGGAGATTCGGAGTAATTATGACGACAATTATCAGACCTCTACATGATCGCGTGATCGTGAAACGCATCGATGAAGGCGAGCAGGTTCGCGGCGGCATCATCATCCCCGACTCGGCCAAAGAGAAACCGCAGGAGGGCGAAGTCATCGCCGCAGGTCTTGGCAAATACAGGGAAGACGGAACGCGCCAGACACTGGATGTTAAGACAGGCGACCGTGTCTTATTCGGCAAATACAGCAGTTCTGAAATCAGGATCGACGGTCAAGAACTGTTGATTATGCGCGAGGATGAGATTCTCGGAATCATCAAACGCGCGGGCGCGGCCTCAGGCTCTGCTGGTGGCAGTCGTGCGACACACGTCAAGAAGAGCGGCAAGTAGTGCTTCGAGGGCAGAAGGTTTGATCGTCCAGGTCCTTGTGAGGGCATCACCAACAATTTTGATTCAGGAGAAGAGATAAAGATTATGGCTAAGCAAATAACTCATGGCGAAGAGTCGCGCGCGGCAATTTTGCGGGGCGTCAACCAACTCGCCGACGCGGTGAAAATCACGCTCGGTCCGCGTGGGCGCAACGTCGTGCTCGATAAGAAATTCGGTTCGCCGACGATCACCAAAGACGGCGTGACAGTAGCGAAAGAGATTGAACTCAAGGATGCAATGGAGAACATGGGGGCACAGATGGTGAAGGAGGTCGCCTCGAAGACTTCGGACGTGGCGGGCGACGGCACGACCACCGCGACCGTGCTCGCGCAGGCCATCTTCCGCGAGGGTGTGAAGACGGTGGCGGCAGGCGCAAACCCCATGGCTTTGAAGCGCGGCATTGATAAAGCGGTTGAGAGGGCGACGGCAGATATCAAGAAGATGGCGAAGCCGGTCAAAGGCGAGATGATCGCACAGGTCGGCACGATCTCGGCGAACGGCGATGCGGCCATCGGCGAGTTGATCGCGGAAGCAATGGACAAGGTGGGTAAGGACGGCGTCATCACGGTCGAGGAATCGAAGACGATGGAGACAGATTTGGAATTTGTCGAAGGGATGCAGTTTGATCGGGGCTAC
>JANOGZ010000398.1:0-9857 GCA_031406255.1 Pyrinomonadaceae bacterium
GTCAAAAAGCTATGAAATCGTTGAAAAATCTTTGATGTTCTCAGGAAGAAGCATCGTCTGCTTCGGCGGCGAAGACTGGTGGTATCACCATCCGCACTCGAAGAACCATCTGATGCGCCGGTTTGCGCGCGCCGGCAACCGCGTAATCTTCGTCAACTCGATCTCGATGGGATTGCCGTCGCTCGCCAATAAAGATTTGCTGCCGCGCGTGGCGCGCAAACTGCGCAGCTATGCTCGCCTGGCGCGCACCACGGCCGAGGGCATCACGGTGGTTTCGCCGGCCGCGCTTCCGTTTTTCGGCAGCCGCGTGGCGCGCTTCGCGAATCGCCACCTGCTCGCCGCGCAGATCAATTATCTCGCGCGGCGGCGCGGCCTCGCCCGGCCGATCCTGTGGATCGCTATTCCGACCGCGGTCGAGATGATCGGTCGTTTACATGAATCGCTGGTCATTTATCAGGTCTCAGACAAGTACGACGCGAACACGATGGATCACGCGACCGACCCGGCCCTGATCCGGCGGCTGCACGAGCAGGCGCTCGCGAGAGCCGATATTGTTCTCTACTCGGGACGCAAATTATTCGACGAAGCCGAAGGGGGGCGCGAGCGCGCTTTCCTGCTGGAACAGGCGGTTGATTTTGACCACTGGTCGCGCGTCGGCACGGCGGCAATGGAAGTGGCGGCGGCCGTAGAGCGCATCCCGCACCCGCGCCTCGGCTATTTCGGCGCGATCGAGCCGTGGCTTGTCGATCAGGAGTTGATCAAACGCGCGGCGCGCGAGCGCCCCGATTGGAACTGGGTCTTTATCGGAAACAAATCGCGCGGGCTGGAGATCGAAAACTTGCCGAATACGCATTTTCTCCCGCCCGTCGCGTATGAGGAGTTGCCGCATTACGCGGCCGGATTCGATGTGTGCGTCCTGCCCTGGGAAACCGAACAGGCGTTTACGAGTTACGGCTCGGCGATTAAAGTGCGTGAGTACCTGGCGACGGGAAAGCCCGTCGTGATCGCCCCGCTGCCCGAATATGAGCCGATGCGAGACGTGCTGCGCATCGCCCGGAGCCACGAAGATTTTTTTCGACTGGTGGAAGACGCGCTTCGGGAACAGGGCACGGAAAGAGCGCGCGCGCGCCAGGCCGCGGTCACCGGCGGAACATGGGACGCACGCGCCGAATGGTTAAGCGAACTCATCGAAGCAGTGATCAGTGACAAGTGACGAGGGGCAAGATAAAAACTTGTCCTTCCTCGTCGCTTGTTGCTCGGCACTCGTCACTGATTTTATATGTGTGGTATCGCCGGATTAATCAGCACCGATGCGGAAGCGCGCATCGGCGCGATGTTAAAAAGCATCGAGCACCGCGGGCGCGATGACGAGGGCGTGTGGACGTCCGGTTTTACGGATCGCGAAGGACGGCGCGTCACGTTTGGCCATCGCCGTCTCGCCATCATTGACACGAGCGCGGCCGGACACCAGCCGATGCTCTCGCACGATAAGCGCTACGCGCTGACCTTCAACGGCGAGATCTACAATTACCGCGAGCTCCGCGAGGAGCTTGCCCGATCGGGCCACCGTTTTCAGACCGATACCGATACGGAGGTCTTGCTCGCGGCGTTTGCCGAGTGGGGCGCGGAGTGTCTGTCGCGCCTGAACGGGATGTTCGCTTTCGCCGTGTGGGATGAGCGCGAGCGCACGTTGACGCTGGCGCGCGATCGCCTCGGCATCAAGCCGCTCTACTACGCGGCGGTGCGCGGCGGAAGCGGGGCGCCGCCGTCCTTCATCTTCGCTTCCGAGGTGAAGGCCATCCTCGCCTCCAAACTCGTCGAGCGCGCGCTCAACCCGGAGGGCCTCAATCAATTCCTGACGTTTCTGTGGACGCCCGATCCGCACACGCTCTTTCGCGGGATCAACACGCTTCCGCCCGCGCACGTGCTGACGCTCGGCGCTGACGGCGAGATGAGCCTTCGCGAGTGGTGGGATGTTTCGTTCGACGAGATCGAAGCGGGAAAAAGCGAAGCGTGGTGGGAGGAGCGCGTGCTGGAGACGCTCGATCGCGTCGTGCGCATGGAGATGGTCGCGGATGTCCCGCTCGGGTCGTTTCTCTCCGGCGGGGTCGATTCATCGGTGCTCGTCGCGTTGATGAATCGCCACCGCAACGGGCGACGCGTCTCGACCTACACGATCGGTATCGAGGGGGAAGATCTGCGCTACGACATTATCCCCGATGATGTGGAATGGGCGCGGCGCGTGGGCGAAATACTCGATACGGACTACCACGAGACGATGCTCAAGCCCGACGTGGCCGAACTCCTGCCGAAGCTCGTCTATCACATGGACGAGCCGGTGATTGATATGGCGATCTCGAGCTATCTCGTCTCACGCGCGGCGCGGGGCACGCTCACCGTGCTGCTCTCGGGGATGGGCGGCGATGAGGTGTTCGCCGGATATCCGCGCCAGATGGCGATGAATATCGCGGGCGCGCTCGATCCGGTGCCGCTTGCGTTGCGTCGCCCCGTCATGCGTGTGCTCGCCAACGTCCTGCCCGGAGGCTTACCGGGCCGGTTGACCGCGCCGCTCAGGAACGCCAAGAAATTCGCGCGCAGCGCCGCCCTCGACTTCGAGAACCGTTATCTCGGCTACGGCACGTATTTTACGGACACGGCGAAGCATCAGCTGTATACGGAAGAGATGTGCCGGAGCGTGCGCGATATGGACGCTTACCGCGAGCACCGGCGATATTTCGCGCGCGTCGCGGAGGCCGCCCCGCTCAATCGCCTGCTGTATGTCGACCTCAAAACTTTCCTGCCCTGCCTCAATCTCGCCGTCACCGATAAGACTTCGATGGCGACGACGCTGGAAGTGCGCGTGCCGTATCTCAACTATGAACTCGTGGAACTGGCGGCGCGGATGCCGCCCGAGATGAAACTGCGCGGATTGAAACGCAAGTACATCCTGAAGCGCGCCGCCGAGAGGCTTCTGCCGCGCGATGTGGTGTGGCGCAAGAAAGCCGGCTTCGGCGCCCCCATCCGGTCATGGCTGCGCGGCCCCTTGCGCCCGCTCGTCGAAGATTTATTGGGGGAGGAAACGGTGGCCCGGCGCGGTCTTTTTCGCCCGGCAGAGGTCAGGCGGATCATCTCCGCCAACCTGTCCGGCAGAGAAGATTATAATCTTCAGGTTTTTCAACTGCTCACGCTGGAAATCTGGCACCGCACGTTTATTGATCCGGCATGAGGATGGGCGAGAGGGTCAGAAAGTCCTGATCCCAGGTCGAGCGTCCATCCCGCCAGGGCGCGCCGTGATAGACGAATCAGTGAATTTCAATCTCGCCTTTGTAAAATTGATCGGGCGCGAATGTCAGAGACGCTGAAAGTTAGTCCTTGCGCTCACGCACGATCTCGACCGAGCACCTGGCATGCGTCGCGACCGTCTGCGAGACCGAACCGAGCAGCGCGCGCTCGGCTGCTCGGTAGCTGTGCGAGCCGACGATGATCAGATCAGCGTCCCAGCTTTCGGCTTCGTCGAGGATAACGTCCACCGGCGAGCCCTTGAGAATCTTGGCCGTTATCTTGAGCGTCTTCTCCCCATCGCGCTTGATGATCCGCTCGGCGGCCCGGTCTAGCGTTGCGCGGGCCTGATTACCCATGGCATTCTGCGCCTCTTCATAGAATTCAGAATAATGCTCCGCCGATCGGGGCATCGCCACAAAGGGCGACTCGATCGCGGTCACGATTTTCACTTTGCTTCCGGCAGGCCACGGACGTTCCGCCACCTCTGTGACCGCCGCCTCGCTACAGGCCGAGCCATCTATCGCCAGCAATATTTTCATATGCCAACCTCGCTTAAGAATGATTGTGCCGCGCGAGCGTAAAGTAGCGCCCGACGGGCCTGGAGAGAAGTGTGCCGCACATCTTGGAATAAATGAAAGCAGGTGCGGCCCGAGCGTTCTGGTGCGGCATCATAGCATTGAACTCAAAAGCGACGCTCGCCCCCGAAGCCCTCGTGTAAGCGCGATCGTATCACACGCCAGCGGAGAATCATGGAGTGGACGCGTTCCTTCCTCTTTCTCTATGCTCACGCATAAGGTAAGGTCACGCCCAGACGCAATTGAAGCTGCAAAGCAAGCCGCACGGAGTATAATAGCGACGTATGTAGCGCCCCTGTTTTGCTGATGCCCGACGTGCGCCGCCTCTTGCACATCCGAATTTTATCGAGAGATCAGGGACAAGGATAATGAAGAGAATGTTTGAGATCGCCACAATGCTCGTCGGAGCCGGTTTATTAGCGGCAATCCTGTGGCCGGCGAAGGCTGACGCGCAAAAGAAAGAAGTCGAGAAGCCCGCGCCGGCCTCGGCTGATCGAATATCAACGCGGCTTTCGCTGCGCCGCCCGGTACACACTTATTCGATCGTCGCGCGTGATCCGGCGACGGGCGAGATGGGCGTCGCCGTTCAGTCGCACTGGTTCTCGGTCGGTTCGATGGTGGCGTGGGCCGAAGCCGGGGTCGGCGCGGTCGCCACGCAGTCCTTCGTTGATCCCGTTTACGGTAAGCTCGGTCTCGACTTGATGCGCGCCGGGCGGAGCGCGCCCGATGCCTTAAGGTCGCTGCTGGCCGGAGACGACGGGCGAGAGGTGCGGCAGGTGGCGATGATTGATGCGCAGGGACGCGTGCTGGCGCACACCGGCGCGAAGAATATCGAGTCGGCCGGGCACGTGATCGGTAAGGACTACGCCGTGCAAGCCAATCTGATGCTTAACGAGCGGGTGTGGCCGGCGATGGCGCGGGCCTTTGAGGAGACGAAGGGCGATCTCGCCGATCGTCTGCTGGCCGCGCTCGAGGCGGCGCAGAAGGCGGGCGGTGACATCCGCGGCAAACAATCGGCGGCGCTCGTCGTCGTGACGGGCAAGCCGTCGGGCCGCTCCTGGGCCGACCGCCTCTTCGACCTGCGGGTTGACGACAGCCCCGAACCGCTCACGGAATTGCGGCGGCTGATGACCCTGCAGCGCGCCTACAATCATATGAACGCGGGCGATCTGGCGATGGAGCACAAAGACAATGAGGGCGCGCTGCGCGAGTATTCGGCGGCGGAGAAACTGGTACCGGAGAACATCGAGATGGTCTACTGGCACGCCGTCGCGCTCGTCAATATGAAACGCGTGGATGAGTCTCTACCCTTGTTCCAGCGCGTCTTTGCCGCTGATCGTAACTGGGTGACGCTCGTGCCGCGGCTCGTCAGAGCGGGGCTGCTGCCCGACGATGCAAAAATGATCGAGCGTATTGTTTCGGTCGCCGCCCGGTAGCGTGCGGTTGGACGTAGAGGCCGCGGCGCTGGACGGGTAAGCAATCGCACATCGACGCTTGTCGTTGATCGGGACGCCATGATACTTTTCCACGTTTGATGCCGGTATGGGCTTTGCACTGCGGCGCGTGTCTTTACAATGAAATGACGCGCGCCCATTCGGAGTGCAGCGGTCTATGCCGCTTTTTCCTTTGTATGTCGAATGCCGAACACAGTCTGAAAGACCGCGTGCGCGCCTTCTGGCAGGCGCATCCGTGCGGCACGAAATTTACCGACGCCGAGACGGGGACGCGCCTTTTCTACGAGCGCGTCGAAGAGCACCGCTACCGCACCGAGTGGCACATTCCAGAGGCCGCCCGGTTCGACGGCGCGGGGGGCCTGCGCGTGCTCGAGATCGGTTGCGGATTGGGCACCGACGGCGCGCAGTTTGCGCGTGCGGGCGCGCACTACACGGGCGTTGACCTGACGGAGCGGGCGGTGGAGCTGGCGCGGCGGCGTTTCGAATTGTTCGACCTGCCGGGAGAATTCCGCACCGCCGATGCCGAGAATCTGGATTTTCCGTCGGCGACGTTCGATCTCGTTTACTCGCACGGCGTGCTGCATCACACGCCGGATGCGCGGCGCGCGGCGCGCGAAATTCACCGCGTGCTGCGTCCCGCGGGGCGCGCCGTGGTGATGCTGTATCATCGGGATTCTTATAATTATCGCGTCAATATCAAGTTGCTCCGGCGCGTCGGGGCGCACCTGCTGCACCGCGAAGCGGGATTGAAATTAGCGCATCAGCTGACGGGCGAGCCCATTGATAGCCTGCGCGAGCATGCCGCACGCATCAGGCAGGATTCTCGGGCTTATCTCACGCCCGGAGAGTTTTTAAGCCGCAACACGGATGGGGCGGGCAATCCGCTGACGCGCGTCTACACGCGACGCGAAGCGCGCGAGTTGTTCGGCGATTTCGCGCACGTCGAAACGGTCGCTCACTACCTGAATAAACGCTGGCTGCCGGTGGTCGGCCCCGTGTTGCCGCGCGCGGTGGAAGCGCGGCTGGCGGCGCGGTGGGGCTGGCATCTCTGGATTTATGCACGGAAAGGAGCGCGCTGACGGAAGTGAGCGACGGAAAGAACATTCTGGTGACCGGCGGCGCCGGTTTTATCGGGTCGCACCTCGTCGAACGCCTGCTCTCCGAAGGATGTTGGAACGTCACCGTGATCGACGATTTCAACGATTTTTATGCGCCCGAAGTGAAACGCGCCAACATCGGAGCGCATCTCGGTCGCGCCGATTTCCATTTGATCGAGGCCGACATCCGCGACCGCGCGGCGCTCGCACGCGCCTTCACCGCCGGGGCGGCGCCGTTTGCGGCGATCGTTCATCTCGCGGCGCGCGCCGGTGTTCGTCCGTCGCTGCTGGAACCCGTCCTCTACGCGGAGACGAATATCACGGGGACGCTCAACCTGCTGGAACTGGCGCGCGAGCACGGCACGCGGCAGTTCGTCTTCGGTTCGTCTTCATCGGTTTACGGCATCAACGCCAAAGCGCCGTTCAGTGAAGATGATCCCATCCGGCAACCGATCTCGCCCTACGCCGCAACCAAAGCGGCGGGCGAGTTGCTCTGTCATACCTACACGCATCTGTATGGTATCCGCGCGGTGTGTCTGCGTTTCTTTACCGTGTACGGCGCGCGCCAGCGGCCCGATCTGGCGATCCACAAGTTCGCGCGCCTGATCAGCGCGGGCCGGGCCATCCCGGTTTTCGGCGATGGCACGACGCGCCGCGATTACACGTATATTGATGACATCATCGCGGGCGTGCGCGCGTCCATCGACTACGCGGAGAGCGACTACGAGGTGATCAATCTCGGCGAGTCGCGCAGCGTCGAATTGCGCGAGCTGATCGCGCTCCTGGAGAAAGCGCTCGGGCGCACGGCGGCGATTGACACGCAGCCGGCGCAGCCGGGCGATGTGCCGCTGACGTTTGCCGATGTGACGAAGGCCCGTCGTCTGCTCGGCTACAACCCGCGGACGGAGATCGAAGAAGGCATCCGTCGCTTCGTCGAGTGGTTTCGCCGCGAGCGGCAGTAGATGAATTTTCGGCCCCGCGCGCCGGGCAGCGGCGTTGTGCATCTGATGGCGCACAATCCCGGGCGGGTGGCTTAAACGTGGGGGCTGCGGATCAGAATCGCATTCGTCTTATCGCCTGATACTTGTTAAGCTCTCTTTCGGAATCGTGTCAGGGCGGAGGATCAAGCACATGAGAATTTATGATGAAGAAGAGACGATAACGAGGAAGCGCCCGGGCTCGCTGATCGGATCACTGGACCCGGACGGAGACGAAGTGCCGGAAATCTCAGTGTTGCTGCCCGTCCTGAATGAAGAGCCCAACCTGCACCCGTTACATGCGAGGCTCGACGACGCGCTCGCCGCGCTGGCCCGCACGGCCGAGATCATTTACGTGGATGACGGCTCGACCGATGGAAGCCTCGAAGTTTTACGTGAGATAGCCGGGCGCGATGAGCGCGTGCGGATCGTCGCGCTGCGGCGCAATTACGGACAGACGGCGGCGATGGCGGCCGGCATCGATGCCGCGCGCGGCGACGTGTTGATTCCGATGGACGCCGATCTGCAAAATGATCCGTCCGACATCCAGCGGCTGCTCGACAGGCTGGAGGAAGGCTACGATGTGGTTTCCGGCTGGCGTAAAGAGCGGCAGGATAAGATGGTCACGCGTAAAATCCCATCGACGGTCGCCAACTGGCTGATCTCCGTCATCGGCGGCGTCAAATTGCACGACTACGGCTGCTCGCTGAAGGCTTACCGCCGCGAATTTATAAAGGACGTGCGTCTGTATGGCGAGATGCACCGCTTTATTCCGATCTATGCGTCGTGGGTCGGGGCGCGCGTCACGGAAATCCCGGTCAAGCATCACGCGCGCACGATGGGCAAATCCAAGTACGGATTGTCGCGCACCTTCAAGGTGATGCTCGACTTACTGACGATCAAGTTCATGGCGTCGTATCACACCAAGCCGATCTATGTTTTCGGAATGTGCGGCATCTTCTCCTTTATGATCTCGTTCGTTGCGGCCGTGTGGGCCGTGCTCCGAAAAATACAGGGCGAGTCGTTTATCAGAACGCCGCTTCCGATCTTCGCCGTGGTGATGTTCGCCGTCGGCGTGCAGTTTATCCTGATGGGCCTGCTGGCCGAAATGCTGATCCGCACCTACCACGAATCGCAGGCTAAACCGACCTATACCGTGCGCGAAAAAATCGGATTCCATGAAACAGACGCGCCGCAGAAGCAGCATGCATCAGGCTAGCAGCCTGATCTCAGCGGTCGCCTCCCTTTATGGAAACCGAGTACGAGCGCGTCTACGAAGAACTCGCCGCGTGGTGCCGCGCGCGCGGATACGCCGGGCACGATCCATTCGATGGTCTGAACAGCCGATTGTTTCAGGCCGCTCCGCTGCCGCTGCGCCGCTCGCGCACGGCCCGGCTCATCTGGACACAGGGTTTCAAGCGTTCGCCCGTTAATTTGCGCTCGCTGGCGCGCGTCCCCGTCGGCAAGAGTGCGAAGGGCACGGCGCTTTTCGCGCTCGCCGCGCTGGCCCGCTTCCGCGCGCGCGCTTCTTCGCCCGAGATGGAGAGAGAGGCGCGGGCGTTGCTGGACGAACTGCTCGAAGCGCGGCTCGACGGCTGGAGCGGCGCCGCCTGGGGATACAATTTCGACTGGCAGGGGCGCGCCTTCTACGCGCCGCGCGGAACCCCGACGATCGTGCCGACAGCCTTCGCCGGGCGCGCGCTGGTCGAAGCGGCGCGGGCTTTCAAGGATGATCGTTACGCACGCGCGGCGCGCGGCGCCTGTGATTTTATCCTGCGTGATCTCAGCCGCAGCGTCGAGACGGATGAGGAAGTTTGTTTCAGCTACACCCCGGGCGACACGACGCGAGTCTTCAACGCCAGTTTGCTGGCGGGCGAGGTGCTCGCGTCGGTCAGCGCGCTAACGGGCGAGGAGGAGTTGCGCGAGTGGTCTCTGCGCGCGGCGCGTTACGTCGTCCGCCGCCAGCGCGCGGACGGCTCATGGGCGTATGGCGCGGAGGATTATCAATCATGGTCGGATAATTTTCACACGGCTTTTATCCTGACTTCGCTCGCCCGGATCATCACTGCGAGCGGTGTCGGCGATAGTGAGTTTGAGGAGCCCCTGCGGCGCGGCTACCGTTTCTGGCGCGACCGCTTCTTTCTTGCAGACGGGTGGCCGAAATACTACCATGACGCGCTTTATCCGGCCGACGCGCACTCGGCTGCGGCGGCCATCATCGCGCTTCTGCAATTAACGGAAGTAGAACCCGACGCGCGCGCTCTGGCCGTCACCGTGGCGCGCTGGGCGGTGCGCGAACTGCGCGATCAGGCGCACGGCTTCTTTTATTACCAGCGGCGGCGCTTCTACACGGTGCGCACGCCCTACATGCGCTGGTCGCAGGCGTGGATGCTCTATGCGCTCGCACGACTGTTAGAAGAGCAATCAGCAGTCAGCAATCAGTAATCAGCCGTCAGTTTCGATCTCACCGCT
>JANOGZ010001222.1:0-1617 GCA_031406255.1 Pyrinomonadaceae bacterium
GACTCCCGGAGTCAGCGTGAGCAGGTCTTCAAACTTTCTTCCGAGCACGGGAAGGTTGCTCACCGATCTCTCATTCAACGTCGTGCTTGATTCTGTTTTGGTAGTATCGATGGTTGGTATGGCCGTGATCGTGACGCGTTCTTCCACCCCAGAAACCTTCAAAATCACGTTGAGAGAGATCGCCTGGCCAACTGTCAGTGGAAAGTCTTCCTGAACCAGGGTGCCGAAACCCGCTTTGGCGATCGTCAGAGCGTAACGGCCCGGCGGCAGTTGGAGAAAAACGAATCGCCCGTCATCGTCGGTGGGCAGCGTTCGCGTGAAATTAGTTTCGAGGTTTCTGACGACAACGTCGGCTCCGGGCACGACCGCATCCCGCTCATCGGTGACCGTGCCCTGAATCACGCCAGTGGTGATCTGTGTTTGCGCCACCAGCGAGGGCGTGATCGCCAGCATGACGAGCAAAGGAAGACCGCATCCCCTGACCCATAGAGCAAGAATTTGAACCAAAGACTTGTGCATATGTTTCTCCTGTTCAAAACCTGTTTGAAGGCTCTCAGTTTCAAACTTTGAAATCTTTCTTACCGGTGAACCCACTGACGATCGGTAATGACTTTGTTCAGTTCACCACGTGCTCGATCTGTAGTGGAACCTGTCAGCGAGGATTGCGAGGATCAATACATAATTGCCTGGAGATTGCCGGCGAGGTGAGCATCTTAAATCATACTATGTTGTCCCTGTCAACAAACTCCCGATGTAAGCGTTCAGCTATAAGCCACCAGCCATCAGCGGTCAGCCGGTCATGCGTGGTGTCGCTCTGTCATGGCGCGCGCTTCTTTATTTTAGCTGAAAGCTGACTGCTGAGCGCTGACTGCTCAACGCTTATCCCCCGATGTATTGCCGCTGATCTTCGCTTCGATCACGATCGAGCGAGGCACCCTGTAGTTGTCCTCCGGCCATCCTTTAAATCTTCTTCTCAGAACCGGCTCGATAAACTTCAGCACTTCGAAGCCGTTCTCGCGAAGGGCATCAAAATATTTCTCCAGCGGGTGATAATAGTTGAAAACCGTCACGTCGCATCCCTGAAGATAGACCCACACCTTTTTGCTTTTTGAGAAATCGAAGTCGGCGATCTTCTGAAAGAATCTGACCGGGTGATAAATTGAGAAGATCAGCCTGCCTTTCGGTTTTAACCAGCCGCCGAAATTCCTGAGAACCAGATTGATATTTCTCGAATACATCAGACTTAAACTCGCGATGATTAAATCAAAAGACGCGCGCTCAAATTCGACCCGCTCGAAATCCGCACGCCAGAAGTTGCCCTTCGGGCCGCAATGCTCTTTCGCGATCCTCACCATCTCATCGCTGATGTCGATGCCGGTCACCGAGGCTCCCTTCGCGATCAGCTTCTTCGAATGTCGCCCCGGCCCGCATCCGGCGTCCAAAATCCGTTTGCCTTTAACTTCACCGGCCAGCGCGATGACCGCCGGCAGTTCGGTATGCTCGCTGATGGCCAGCAATTTGTTTTCGTTGTATTTGTCGCTTATTTTGTTATAGAGAGCCTTGACCGTCTTGGGTTTCATAGAAGTGTTTTGTTGAGGTCATACCCGAATAGCGCAT
>JANOGZ010001231.1:0-1692 GCA_031406255.1 Pyrinomonadaceae bacterium
GCAAAAGGTCATCGAGGGTGTGAATGCGAGAGTCTCATCAACCGAGGCGATCAGAAAATTTGCGATACTGGATCACGACCTCAGCATCGAAGCCGAAGAGATCACGCCAACAATGAAGATCAGGCGGAAAGTGGTGACGGAGAGATACCGGGATATTTTGGCGGGATTGTACGCCTGATGAGACGGTCATGGGAGCGGCGGGCCGGGGCTTCGTATATTCTTCGGATTTCAAGAACGGGCACGGCCGGATCAGCACAGGAGCATGATCGATGGGATTCAAAATCGGTGATACGGCGACGTTATCGAAAACGATCACGGATGACGAAATCCGTATCTTCGCCGATCTCGTCGGCGACCACAACAGCGTTCATGTGGATGACGACTTTGCGCAAAAGTCCAGATTCGGACGCCGGATTGCGCACGGGATGTTGAGCGCTTCGCTGATCTCGGCAGCCCTCGGCAGTAAATTGCCCGGCGCCGGCGCAGTCTATCTGAGTCAGACTTTCCAGTTTGTCGCGCCCGTCTATCCCGGCGATACGGTCACGGCCAGAGTGACCATCACGAAAATTAGAGAGGACAAGCCGATCATCACGCTGGAGACCGTCTGCACCAATCAACATGGTGAGCCGGTCGTGAAGGGCGAAGCGGTAGTGTTCGCGGATAACACGCGATAACGTATATTCGATATTGATGGTTCGTGGGGATGGATTTTACATAGAAGATGGCAGGCATTTGTCGCTGCTTCTGAGTGGCCTGCAAGTTGCCAGCCGTTGCTTCTGTAAGCAACAGCATCGCCGTCCTCCGACATAAATACGAACGATGACCTGAGATGCGAGAAAGATTCATCCTCGACCGGCAAGAAAACATCCTCTTTATCAACTTCGCGGGACTGAAGATCGAGAGCCGCAGGCAGGTTGATGAGATGGCCCGGCTCGTGCGTGAGGCGGTCGAGCTGAACGGCGGAAGGGTTTACGCGGTCGTCAATTATGAAGGCACGGAGATCGCGCCGGAGATCGTCCAGTATTACGGCGAGCGCATCAAAGGGCTGCAGGACAGCTACGCCATGACGACCGTGCGCTACTCTTCGAGCGGCCTGACGCGCTCCATGCTGCGCTACCTCGGCGCCGCCTTCGACCTGGAATCGAACATCTTTACGACGCGCGAAGAGGCCATCGGCGCGATTCAGGAGCTGGAGCGGCGGAGCCCCGCGAAAACCGTCGTCTCACGCTGGGCCAGGCTTGACCCGCGCCGCAGCATTCTCGGAAAGTTCCTGAGCGGATGGCTCGCCGGTTTCTTCTTTCTGCTGCTTGCTTACGTCTTCCTTGTCTATCGCGCGACCGGTCCGGAAGGGCTGCGGACGCTGCACATCTTCGGCGCGCTGGCGGCCGTCTCGATGCTTATCGTCGCGGCGGCGAGCATCCGTGTTTTACACACCGCCGTCGTCCGTCCGCTGTGGCAGATGGACGCGCTGGCGCGCAGCCTCGTCGTCGGGAGCGCTTTCGAGCCGGTCGCAGTCGCGGGCGATGATGAGGTCGGGAATCTGGCGCAGGCGCTCAACGAGGCGGCACAGCAACTTCGCCGGGATATCGAGCGATTGAGCGGTCTTTATCACATCTCGCTGATGATGGGCACGGGCACGGAGGTGAGCACCATCTGCGCCCTGCTGCCCGGCATGCCACTGAAGATACTGCG
>JANOGZ010001249.1:0-2908 GCA_031406255.1 Pyrinomonadaceae bacterium
GCCGCTTCTGCTCAAACAATTTTACGAATGTCGCGGAAGTTGATCTTTCCTTCGTAAAGGCCACGGAAGCTATTAATCATAGCCAAATTTAGCCAGAAAGTGCGTGTCAATTTGACTGTACCGGAGTGTTACTCAATTGACGTTTTTCTCTAACGAAACTTTGTCAATCGAATACGTAAGATTCAATTATAATCGGTAACGGTTGTATCCTCTTCGTATTTACTCGGCGGTAATTTTATTACAATTTCGCCGCCGGAATTTAGGGCCTGGGAAAGTCAAAAATCTTGTTGCCTTTTCGCGCGCATGATACTGTGCGTTTAAACAGGCCGCCGGTGGCAAAGGTTTCGCGGGGTAAGGAGTTCAGGGGGTCAGCGAAATCCGAAAGGATAACCGGGAACCGGAGTCGCGCCTGACGGTACATGACAAACATCTTCGACCTATAAAGGAAAGCATGAGCAGCCAAACACTCTCACATACATCGAGCCCGCCAGCCGCGAAGACCGACAGTGAAGCGTTGGCACATGACATCAGAACGGGTGTGCTGAAGGGATTCATTGGTCATGGCATCGCGTTTAACGGGGAAATAGCGTTCCAGGGGATGCTGCGCGTTGATGGACACTTTACGGGATTCGCCAGTTCGGAGGACGGCACGCTCATCGTTAGCGCCGGCGCGAGTCTGGACGCCGATGTGGAGACCTCGGTCGCCGTGATCAACGGTACTGTGAAGGGCGATATTATCGCCGTCAAGAGCGTTGAAATACATCGGGGCGCGCGAGTCGTCGGCGACATTCACACGCCCGCCCTGGTGATCGAGGAAGGCGCGATCTTCGAGGGCAGTTGCCGGATGACGGGACAAGCCAGCTCGAAACAGGCGGCGAAAAAAAAACTGAGAGAATATACCCTCAAGCAAACGGCCGGAAAATAGGATGAAACCAGTAGTCTGTCCGCGTGCAGATGAAGGGCTTAGGGTTCAACCTTCCGGTTTGCGGCCGGCGCGACCGGGCACGCCCGTAGCGTGAACTCTGAACAGCAACATCAACCGGACTGGCTACTAGACTTGTGGTTACACACGATAGATGCCCGAGCCAGCTTCCGACTCTATATCGCACAATTTCCCTGCGCATCCTGGCTAAATAATACCGGTCGCCTCTCGGGCACGCTGAAGCGAGACCCCTTGTGCCTTGGATCGGGCGGCGCGACAAAATCTCGCCGCCCCGATATTTCATCGACACAGCTTAAAAGAACTCCGAGTGCTCAAAGAACTCTTCATCTTGCTCTGCCTGGTTCCTTGCGTGTCATCCGGATGGATGGCGAGAGCGACTGTCTTCGCAACCCTCGGGCCGCAGAAAGCGCCGGCCAGTGGGGCGCCCGCCGAGCATAACCGCAGGATGTTCGAGGCCGTCTGGAAGCTCATCGCGGAGAAATATTTCGACGCGCAATTCAACGGTGTCAACTGGGAGCGCGCGCGGAAGGTATACCGGTCGCAGGCCGCCGCGGCGACCAGTGAACGCGAGCTCTACCTCGTGCTTAATCGGATGTTGGCTGAGCTGCGCGATCGGCATACGATGGCGATTTCTCCGACAGAAGCCCACCGAGGAATACTGAGTGAGAGCCTCAATCTGGGATTTATCGCTGAGGTCATCGAAGATCGGGTGGTGTTTACACGCATTGTGAGGGGATCATCCGCGCACCAGGCGGGCATTCAGCCGGGGTGGATATTAACCCACTGGGACGGCGTACCGGTGAAAGCATCGCGTCCAACCACCTTTACGGTGGAAGGCGGACAAACGGTGCTGTTGCGGTTTTTGGATGCGCAGGATCGGGAGCGAAAGGTGCGGATGGTCGCGCAACCCTTCACGGATACGCCCGAGCAGACAGCCCGACTGCTCGATGTCGGCGTACTCTACATTCGCTTCGAGAGCTTTTATGCTCCTACGATCGGAGAGTGGTTTGCCAAGACGCTGGCGCAGTATCCCCAGACGCGCGCGTGCATCATCGACCTTCGAGGTAATTGGGGAGGACTCGTCAAACAACTCCGCGAATGTCTCAGACAACTTTACGCGCGACCCGCGGTTTTCGGAGATTTCATCGGGCGTGGCGGGAAAGACATCCAACTGAGCGTACCGGGGCAGGGCGAGAAGGCGTACCCCGGAGCGGTGGTGGTGCTTATTGACGGCGAGAGCTTCAGCGCGGCGGAATTGTTTGCCGCCGCGATACAGGACACGCGGCGCGGCAAAGTAGTCGGGCGCAGGTCAAGCGGCAGCGGGCTCAACAGCATCCAGGAGCAACTGCCTGATAGCGGGATTCTTCATCTCAGCATTCGTGATTATCATACGCGCCGCGGAAAGCGCATCGAAGGGCACGGAATTCAGCCCGATGAGCATGTCGCCCTGAAACTGGCGGACACACGCCATAATATTGACCGGGACCTCGAACGCGCGCTCCAGCTTGTCAGATAGCTTCCGTGTGCGACGGCCGACGAAGAGCGATGAAATTTCATGCGGCCCGGGAATCGATCAAAATCACCGCTCACCGCCGCAAAGAGTGACGACAGGTTACAACTCCTCTAAAGCCCGCGCAAGAGTTATCCTGAGACATCCGATCGCGCGCTCCCGGCAGGATACTTCGCTCACCATTACGATCCCATTAAGCGCCGGCCTGCCGAATGCCGCGCCCTGAAGAACGCGCTCCGCACATTGCGGCGATTGCCGATGGCTCTCTATAATGCGGACCCGAACGGCTCTCGACGCCGTATGAGCGATTTATCATACTTGGAACCTTCTGAGGATCATCCTGAAGAATTCTTCAGTCACCGGCGAGCAATTTTGACGGGGGAAGTCTCGAACGCGTCGCGACCTCTCGCATGAAACTACACCTTAAATGTCAAAGCATGACCATACTCGAGCGG
>JANOGZ010001283.1:0-1077 GCA_031406255.1 Pyrinomonadaceae bacterium
GCACCGGATCGCGATAGATCCCTTTAGCTTTGATCCGCTCGCCGCGTCGTCGCTCAATAGTGTCATCGAGCCCCAGCACGATAGTACCAGTCGGAGCAAACGCGCTGACCAACAAGCTGAGCAAGATCTGACTGGCGGCGAGACATGACCAGACGTCACGATTAAGCAGCCGATGATAGTTCTGAAAGTGCTTCTCTTGACTCTTGCCCATGACACGCAACGCAGCCGTCACGGTGCGCTTGCCGGGCGAGAGAATGGCGCCGGCCAACAGGACTGGCACATGTTGGAAGACAGGCTTGGAGAACAACGGTGCGAATGCTACGATCAGGTTCACGAACTCGCAGGGCATGGTGAGCCTCGGTTGACTTTTTCTTGGTCGAAACAGTCAGCAGCTTACCGGCCCTGCGTTTTCTTTTCAAAGATCAGAAATGGATAAAGTCGAGCTCAGAAACCCGCAGTTTTTATCAAGCTACAATTTCGCTTCCATATTTTCCTAAATTCGTATATTTTCTTGCTTAGGAAAATTGGGGATTTAGGAAAAGATTGCCTGAAATCGCCTGTTTGCCTGCGCAGGAAATTGGCTTAAAACAGGAAAGTATAAGGAAATAGGACACTTATGTTGCCGGAGAATGAAATAATCGGACAGATTGAGCAGGGGTTGAGCTTTCCACCGCTTAGGGTGGAAGTCCAGCAGTACACGCCCGTCTGGAAGACCTCCCAAAACTGGAACTCTAATTCTCTCAGATACAGCGGGCAGGCGTGGCAGCAGTCGTTGCAGCGGTTGAACGTTGATCTGATACTCAGCGTGGAGTGGGCCGAGCGCAAGAGGTACTTCGTGGCAGAAGTGAAGCGGAACTCGACGCCAAAAACTTTAGAAGGCGCGATTCAGCAGGTGAAGTATTATCAGGGTCCCCTGTCCCAGAAACGTCTGCTCCCGACCGGCGTGAATGACTCCGACCTGCTGCCTATGGTTATCGTCCCATACTTGAGCGAGGAGTCCCTCAATCGCCTGATCGAGGCCGAGGTGAGTGGCCTCGACCTCTCGGGCAACGGGGTTGTCATCGTACCGGGGGAGTG
>JANOGZ010001302.1:0-2132 GCA_031406255.1 Pyrinomonadaceae bacterium
TTAGAATCGCACAGGCGAGCCGCCGATGCTTCGCGCGTCGGCGGCTCAAACCTTCAACCCGATGCGATGAAGATACGGTAAAGCGTAACGCGTTGAAAGTGTGTCTATCACCGGCATTGGGAGATTCAAGGGTTGTCTTAAAGAAAAAACGGCGCTCTTTTATGGCCTGTGCGAGGCGGAGTGATATAATTTCTCTGGAGCGCGCGACAGCGAGCGGGGAGCCCGGTCTGTATGTGTTCCCCGGGATGGCGGCGTTCTCCGGATGCACATCCCCATGAGCAGCTTACTCTGGAAGTAAAGACACGCCGGATTCATGTCGTGCATTTTCATTGATCGGAGCATCACAAAACGAAACATGCACGTTCTGGTCACATTTATCCTCACCCGAAGACGAATCAAAGCTCGAATGGTATCAAAGGAGAGATAGATGAACGTCGCCGTGGTACGTGAAACCCAGCCTGGAGAAGCCCGCGTGGCGCTCGTGCCTGATTCGATTCGCAAACTCACTTCTTCAACAATTTCGGTGGGAGTTGAGAGCGGCGCTGGCGCGCTCGCCGGCGCGACGGATGCCGATTACCGCGCCGCGGGCGCGAGCGTCACTGAAGATCGAACGGCGCTGCTGGCGACGGCCGACGTCCTCGTCGCGGTCAACCGGCCCGCCGTGGAAGACCTCAGGCGCTTGAAAAGTGGCGCCGTCATCCTGGGTTTTCTTCGCCCGCTCGATGAGCCCGCGGCGCTTGAACCCGTCGTCGCACAGAATCTGACCGCCTTCGCGATGGAGCTCATTCCGCGCATCACCCGCGCGCAGGCGATGGATGCGCTCTCTTCGATGGCCACCATTATGGGCTATAAAGCGGTTCTGCTGGCCGGCGAGCGCCTTCCGCGCATGTTTCCGATGCTGATGACTGCGGCCGGGACAGTTCCACCGTCCCGGGTGCTGGTGCTCGGCGCGGGCGTCGCCGGGCTACAGGCCATTGCCACCGCGCGGCGACTGGGCGCGGTGGTCGAAGGCTACGACGTGCGCGCCGCCGCCGGCGAGCAGGTGCGCTCGCTCGGCGCAACATTCCTGGAAGTCGATCTCGGCGGAATTCAAACGGAAGACAAAGGCGGATACGCCCTCGAATTAACCGAAGAGGCGATCGACCGCGGCCGGGAATTGATCGCGGTACATGCGCGGAGCGCCGATGTCATCATCACCACCGCGCAGGTGCCGGGCCGGCCGGCCCCGCTGCTCGTCACCGAAGAGGCCGTCGCCGGAATGAAAAGCGGCTCGGTGATCATTGACCTGGCCGGCGCGACCGGCGGAAATTGCGCCGTCGGCGTCCCGGGCGAGACGGTCGTCAGAGACGGTGTGCTGATCATGACGCCCCTCAATCTGGCGGCGACGGTGCCCGTTGATGCGAGCAAGCTCTACTCACGCAACGTCACCGCTTTTCTGAATTTACTGATCAGGGACGGAGAGTTGAATATTGATTTGACGGATGACGTGATCGGTCCGTCGTGCGTCGCGCACGGCGACCGGTATGTTCACCCGCGGGTCGCTGCCGCCCTCGAAAAAGTGGCCAGCCGGTGAAAGAGGAAGGGATCATCGGTAACACGTCACGAATGGGAAGCCCCTTTTGCTTCCGGCGCTCTTTATGATCTAAGAACACCAGTGGAAGAATCACAGCATGACTTCAGAGACATTGATCGCCGCCCTGTATGTTTTCGCGCTCGCCGCCTTTCTCGGCTATCAGGTGATATCCCGCGTGCCGCCCCTGCTCCATACGCCGCTCATGTCGGCGACCAACGCCATCTCCGGAATCTCTCTGGTGGGTTCGCTGGTGACGGCCGGGGCTCAATACAACACGCTCAGCACGATCCTCGGTTTCACAGCCGTGATGTGCGCGACGATCAACGTCGTCGGCGGTTTTATGATCACCGACCGCATGCTCAAAATGTTCAGGAGAAAAGATACCGCCATGGTAGTAAAGGATAAGGACCGGAAAGAATCGTGACGAATTATTTCATCGAGTTCACCTACCTCGCGGCCTCGATCCTTTTCATCCTCGGGTTGAAAGGCTTGAGTCATCCCGAAACCGCGCGGCGCGGGGTGCATCTGGCGGAACTCGGCATGCTGCTGGCCATCGTCG
>JANOGZ010001321.1:0-1864 GCA_031406255.1 Pyrinomonadaceae bacterium
ATAGCCACGGTAGTTTGCTTTTAACAAGAAAGTCTTACGTAATTGGTTGACCGCTCCATCTTTGTACTTTTATGTGCAATAAACTGCTAGTTCGGAATGGGAGCCGCACGACGCTCGGCATGCACCCGACCGCCAATCAGCGTGCCTCTCATCGCTAGACTTGGCCGTAGCGCAGTTGAGTGCGCGGCGGGTGATCCCGAGCGTTAGGGCGCTTGGAGAGTCCTGATGACTAAAAACCGCGAGCAATACACGATGGGCTACGGCCCAGCCGCCACCGCTATCATGGCAATGCGTACCGCGCAGAGCCACGCAGCCTTTTTTCTTCAGCACCTCAAACCCGGAATGAGTCTCCTCGATTGCGGCTGTGGTCCCGGAACCGTCACGCTCGGCTTTGCGGAACTTGTCGCCCCCGGGCAGGTTGTGGGAACCGAGATTGAGTCCTCGCAGGTAACTCTGGCCCAAGAGAACGCTGCCCGCCGTACAGTCTCCAACGCCCGATTTGAAGTGGCTGACATCTACAATCTTCCCTTTGGGGACGCCTCCTTCGATGCCGTCTTCATCTCCGCCGTCCTGGGTAATCTACGGGAACCGGTCGGGGGGCTTCGTGAGGCTTACCGCGTCCTCAAGCCCGGCGGCGTGATCGGCGTTAAGGAGTTCGATCACGGCGGAGATCTCCTTTACCCCTCGGAGCCAGCCCTGGAGAAGTATGGCGAGCTCTACTGGCGTCTTCGACGTGAGAATGGTCACGATCCAGAAAGCGGTCGGAAGATCGGGGCCCTCCTGCTTGATGCGGGCTTCAGCGATTTGAAGATGTCAGCCTGTTATGAACCATTCGCAGAGCCGAAGGCGCTGCGCGGTTTCGCCGAAGTCTCTGTGGGGCTTCTCTCAGATAGTTGGGGCGACGCATTCAAGAGTCGTGGGTGGGCGACAAGCGAAGCCATCAAGGAAATGAGTGACGCCTGGCGAAGATTCGCCGCGTTCCCAGGGGGCATATTTGCGGCGGCATGGTGTGAGGCTGTCGCCCGGAAAGATATCGCGCTCTAACAACTCATGCAACCCGACCCCGCGATAGCATGCTTCTCAAGATTCTTCCTCTGATGTAAATTGTGTGCTGCTCGCGCGGCACGGGTTAAATCGAGCGTTAGATGCTTCTCGTCATGCCGGAACTACTCTACATAAATCAGCGTATGACTCGAATGATCTCTTTATCAAAACTTGATCTTCATAAGAGTAATGCTTTATGCGTCTACCACACACAGGGCTTCGGCGGCATTCAGACTTCCTCAAGCTGTGGGTAGCACAGACCATCTCCCTTTTTGGCACACAGATAACCTCCCTGGCAATTCCTCTCACTGCTGTTCTAACCTTACAGGCAACGCCCACTCAGATGGGCATCCTCAGAGCGACTCATTCTGCAGCGGCTGTAATGGTGGGGCTGTTCGTCGGAGTGATTGTGGATCGCTTACGACGTCGGCCTATTCTGATCGGAACAGACCTGGGGTTCGCCTTGCTTGCAGGCTCAATCCCATTGGCCGCTATCTTCGGTGTGCTGCGTATTGAACACCTCTATCTAATACAATTTCTGTCTGGCATTCTTTCGATATTCTCCGATGTTGCTCACATGGCCTTCCTTCCCTCACTGGTGAGGCGTGAGCAACTTATAGAAGGTAACAGCAAACTCCAAACAACTGCCTCGGCAGCATCGATTGCAGGGCCGGGCTTGGCGGGTATTCTCGTCCAACTGCTTACAGCGCCGATAGCAATCATCGTTGATGCCGTTTCCTTTTTGATATCAGCGTTATTCATCTGGAGCATCCGCACGCCTGAGCTTTCACCCGGAACGGCCGTGGAGCGGCGAAGCGTG
>JANOGZ010001352.1:0-1788 GCA_031406255.1 Pyrinomonadaceae bacterium
CCACTCGTCGTGCCCGATGTCGTGCCGCTCAGAGCGGCAACGGTGACGGTCGGCACAGCATCCGGATCTATAGTGCTGTTGAATGTGATGTCGCCTGACCCGGTGACATCAATGCGAGTGGTATTACTTCCGAAAATACCCGCCCCCACGAACCGAACGATGGTGCCCGCGTTGACTACAGGCGTCGCCCCGGTGGCGGTGAGCAGTCGAGTCGGGCGGCCACGCCAGTCGAATGAGAGCGTCTGCGCTGCGGTGGTTATCGTAACTCCGTCTGGCAGCGTAAACGTCCGCGACTCGGCCGTTCCGTTGCGGTCAAAGTCGAGCGTGACCCGGTAACTCGTTGCATTAAGAATCTCCACGCTCGCTGTGCCGTGGCGGCGAATGGCATCGCCACGCGCTTTCTCCATATAGCCGGCGAATTCGCGTGTCGAACCTGAAAGGCGGACCGAGGCGCGCGCCTGCGTGATGCCCATCATGGCGAAGGCCGAGACGATGCCGATAATCGCCACCGTAATCAGTATCTCCACCAGCGTAAATCCGCGCGCTCCCTGCCACTGTATTCGCGTTTTCATCACATCACTCGCTTTCATTTGTTCGCTGCCTCCAGAAGCCCCTGCCACCTTTGATTGAATCTTTGCCAGGCGGGGCCACCTTCGCTCGCCCTCACCAGGGCAAGAGTGAGGCCATGCGTCGCTTCGCTGAATAAAGGGCGATAAACGCCGATTTTGTTTCCCTCCACGATGTGCCGCGGTCACGCCGGTGTTACTTTATGTAACAGAGCGTGGAACCTCGATTCACACCCCGGACACGGCCGCCGGCCATGTTGCGGCACACACCCGCGTTACATAGCTACTGTTACCGTCAGAAACAGGTGAGGGATGGTTGAAGCCGCTGCCGGCGCCCCTCGGGAGCGCCGCTGAAAGGTCGCAAGTAGCGCTCGACACTGAGCTTGATGTTCTTCAGCGACGTGTCAGGGAAGACGCGGCGTGCGGGTTGCTACAGCGGGAAACGGTTGCATCTCGCGGCGCGTCGAGCGTCAGTGCGCGAGAGCGGCGGCCGAGCACGCAGCCCGAGCGTTAAGGCGCCACGAAAGAATCCCTGTGCGGCGCTTCCCCGGAGAAGCGAAATTCTTTCGTGGCGCCGACAACCAGCAAAACATAAAGATCGTCCCCTTATGGGCGGTGCCGCACGCCGCGCTTAAACGGGACGAAAAAGCGCCCCGACGACTCTACAGGCCGTCGGGGCGCGTAACTTCTCCCTCACGAGAGGCGCGCGACATCTTTTTACGTAGTATCAGCGCATCTCGTGAATTATTTGTTTCTTAATTCGACACCGCTTCATACTCGTCATCGCTCTGGCGCAGCGGAAGCGCCGGATTAAGCTCGGTATCGGCCAGCCGCATGGCAAGCGTATGTGGCCGGTAGCTGAACGGAGCCGGGCCGCCGCGGGCGTTCTGCAACTCTGTGATGAGCCGGTCCTGCGCCTGCCGGAAGTGCCAGACGCTACCTCGATGATTGAAGATCACGAATAGAAGAGTCTCGCCGCTGCGCGTGCGCATCTGTCCGACGAGGGCGCTGGCGCCGCCATCGGTACGGATCAGCGTGCCGGTCTTAGCAATAACGCTGCCGCGCGCCTGAAAGTCTGTATAACGCTTTGAGAGCGTCCCCGGGTCGATCCCGGCGACGGGCATAATATCGGAGGGCCTCAGGTTATGCTTGGCCAGTTCACCCAGCAGCGCGCGATAAATCTTCAGCATCCCGCGCGGCGTCAAACGGTTGACGCCCAGAC
>JANOGZ010000014.1:0-1630 GCA_031406255.1 Pyrinomonadaceae bacterium
TGGCCGGAGCGTCGGCCTTCGCGCAGAACAGCCTCACCTTCGAGGGCGAGCGCGGGCCGGCCAACTTCGACGCGCGCCACCGCTTCTCCTATAACTTTATCTACACGGGCCCGGCCTTCGACGACCGCAGCGACCGCTTCCGCCTGCTCTTCGGAGGATTGCAGGTCGCCGGCACGGGTCGCTTCCAGACCGGCCAGCCGTTCACCGTCAACAGCATTTTCGACGTGAATCTGGACGGTAATCTGACCGACCGGTTGAATACGACGGATGGGATTGTGGTGACGGGCGACCGCCGCCAGCCGCTGCGGTTGACCACGAATAATCCGCTCTCGCTGCTGGCGCGTGTCGGCCAGGACGGAAGCGTCGGACGCAATACGTTCCGCGGCGGAAGTCGCCTCGAACTTGATCTGTCGGTGATCAAGACCTTCGCGTTCTCCGATCAACAGGCGTTGATCTTTCGCATCGACGCTTTCAATTTTATCGACCGCGCCAACTACGGCATCCCCGTGCGCTTTCTCGAAGCGCCCGGTTTCGGTCAGGCGACCAGTACCGTCACGCCCGGAAGGCGCATTCAGTTCGGGCTGAAGTATTCGTTTTAACCCATCACCTGTTATGGAACCACACATCAGCAGCATTCGAAACACGAAGCGGCGCGCCGGCTCATTCGCGCCGCGTTCGATCATCGCTTTTCTCTCCGTACTAACGCTCGGACTGGCTTCCGCCTTCGCCCAAACGTCTTCACCGCAGAATGAGCGGGGGCTCGGGCTGGACGTTTCTTCACCATCTGACAGATCCGAGACCGCTACGGATAAACGTGAAGGTTCCACTGAGAGACCGCAACTCGTTTTTCAGACCGGTCACACGACGAAGGTCGACGGCATCGCTTTCAGTCAGGACGGGCGGTGGCTGGCGACGGGGAGTCTGGATAACACGGTCAAGCTCTGGGACGCCGATGCCGGCCGCGAGCTGCGCACATTGAAGGGTCATACCAACGGGGTGACGACCGTTTCGTTCGCACCCGCGGGGGGAATCTTGGCCTCGGGAAGTAATGACCGGACGATCAAACTATGGGACACCGCCACGGGACGCGAAGCGCATACCCTGCGCGGGCACTCCAACAGCATCAAGTCGGTCGCCTTCAGCCCCGACGGGCGGTGGCTCGCCTCGGGGAGCGCGGACAATACCGTCAAGCTCTGGGACGTCGCGACGGGGCGCGAAGTGCGCACGCTCGCCGGTCACAACGGCTGGGTTTTGATCGTCGCCTTCAGCCCCGACGGGCGGTGGCTCGCCTCGGGGAGTCTGGATAAAACGGTCAAGCTGTGGGAGAACGCGACGGGGCGCGAGCGATACACGTTAACAGCGCACACTGACAGGATCGCTTCGGTCGCCTTCAGCCCCGACAGCGGATGGCTGGCTTCCGGGAGTAACGACACACCATCAATCTCTGGAAGGCAGATACCGGACGAAAGATAAATACCCTGACGGGCCACGTCGGTAAAGTCCTTAGTGTCGCCTTCACTCCTGACGGGCGGCGGTTGATCTCGGCGAGCGCCGACAAGACGGTTAAGCTCTGGGATATTGCGGCGGGGCGGGAGCTCCACTCGCTGACTGATCGTACCGAGCTGGAGTT
>JANOGZ010000017.1:0-1782 GCA_031406255.1 Pyrinomonadaceae bacterium
TCATGGGCGGCAAAAAGGCGGCTGGGGTTGGCGCGCTCGCCGGGGCCGGTGGTTCCTATCTCTATAGCAGACGAAGCAATCGCCGTACTCGTCGTCGCTTCTAGTAAATGAGGGAGGGAACGTCCCGGGACAGCCGGGGGCGTTCCCCCTCGCCTTTACTCACCATTGTTTAGACTTTCAGTCGTCTAAAAAGATTTGCTTCACACCTCGCCGAAGCCAGCTATCAGATTCTGGACGATTATGGAGAATTTCTTCTATGTCATACGACGAAGAGCAGCAACGAAGGAGTCGCGTCGTGGTCGAGACGCCGACGGCCCGGCGCGAGGTGGTGGAAACGCAACGCGTGCGCGTGCCCGAACGGAGCGGGTATTCGACCGGGGTGGTGGCCGCAGTCGCCATTGCGGCGATTGCGGTGACGGCGCTTCTTTTCCTGTTTTTAACCAACCGCGGAGAGGATGAGACTGCCAATACGAACATCCGCGTCACCACCGCGCCGACACCTCTGCCGACGCAACCGACGCCGATTATTATTCAACAAGCGCCTCCGCCCGTCATGACACAGCCGGCTCCGGTCGTGATCACGCCGCCGGTGACCTCCAGCGCGCCGGTCGCATCGACGCTGCCGACGACGACTCCGGCGCCCGCGCCGAGCAATCCTAATGATGATGCGACGGTGCAGGCCAACCTCGGCCGGAAATTTTTTGATGATGCGGAACTTGCCACGACGGATGTGACCGCCACCGTCATCAGTGGCAAGGCATTGCTCAGGGGCGCGGTGAACAATGCGGAATTAAAGCGTCGTGCTGAACGCGTAGCGCGGACGGTGAAGGGCGTGCGCGGCGTTGAAAATAAGATCGTGGTTCTGGGCGATGGTGGAACCGAGCCACCCGAATAAATAAGGACGCCCCACTTCGACCTCTACAAAGCGCACCCGATAATAGTGAGCGGTATCGGGCGCGCTTTGCGTGATGCGGTGGGCGTGGGCGCGAGCATGTGTTGTAATGAGAAACGGCACGCGGTGAGCCGCGATTCTTCAATACCCTTCCGTGTGCTGACGGAGCCACTCATCGAGTTCTTCCTCGGTCGGCTCACGCTTCAACTCTTCGCGCAGCCGTCTGCGTAAGTACTCGTGCTCATCACGAGCGGCATCCTCTAAACCGCCATCCTCGGTGTCGCCTGTACCGCGCTCCTCTTTAGAAGCCGCCTCCATCCGCCCGCCAAGCGCCCCTCTTTCGAGCATATACGCCGCAAATCTCGCGGATTGCTGTCCATCACATTCCTTAATATTCATGCTGAGGCCGTCTCCTGCCATGCCTGCTATATTAATATTATTTTGCTTTTCTGCGAACACCCGCATCAACTCCCGGCGGACGTCATCTACCGTCTCTTTCTTACTCGTCCCCGAGGCTCTTGACCAGTATCTCACCAGTGTCGAGCGAGGTCTCGACCGTGAGGCTCGCCTCTTCTCCCCGAATCAGCAGCCGTCGCCGCGCGCCGCTCGTGTAAAAATCCACTTCTTCGATCAAACAATCAACAAGCGGCGCGATGATCCGCGTCAATGCCCGCTCCTCCTCCGGCGTGCCGCGCTCGCCTGCGTGTAAGAAGCGAACGTCTGTTTCGATCGCGTCTTTTTCGTCGTTACCGATGCTTAGCTCGGAGATTGCGACGCTCTGCGGAACCAATCCCATCTCGCCATCAATATAGATCGTCCAGACGAAACCGATATCCAGCAAGATATGCAGAGCGCTCTCAGCTTCGAAGAAGCCGAGGATCGTCGCGCCG
>JANOGZ010000046.1:0-2905 GCA_031406255.1 Pyrinomonadaceae bacterium
CCGGCGCTTGCGACGACGATGGAACTGGAGCCGAGTTTTGCTTCGAGGCCATCGAGTGTTCCGTTGACTCGCTTATATAATCCTTCGATGATGGCGCGCCGCGCCGGATCAGGAGCCTGCCGGTTGTAGCTCCTCAGATAAACGGCCAGCGCTTCGGCGGAAGCGCCGCGCGCATCGAGCGCCGTGCCGAGATGCCACAGCGAAGTGCGCCACCACGGACTATTTTCCGGCAGCACGCTCGCCGCGCGGCGCAGCCGCACCACCGCCTCCTCCGTCCTGCCGCGATTGAAAAGCGCCCATCCGGCGATATCCTCGATGCGTCCGCGCAGTATATTTGAGAGAACATTGCGCGGAACAACGGCGGGAATATCGGGCGTCGAGCCATTGGCGATGGCGCGTGCGCGCAGGTCGCGCAGTTCAGCCGCCAGAACCGCGACCGTCGCGACGGGCGTATCAACCGCCGTCTCGACTCCACTCATCGCCGCTTCGGTTAACGTCAACACGGTCGGCAGCGCGGCGGCGCCCCCACGCAGCAGCAATCGCCCGGCGGCGTAAAGCTGGCGAAAGGCGCGCATCTCGTCCATGCCCGCAACGAAATCGCCGACGGCGCCTGATTCGGTGGCGGCGCTTTCGTCCGCGATGCCTTTTTCGCGCGCCGTCGTGGTGGCGAGATGAAGCGCGAGCAGGCCCTTCAGCATCCGCGCGTTATTCTCGTTATCCGCGGCGGCGGGTTGGAATATACTCGCGCGCCGCTCCGGCGCGAGAAGTTCGATAAAGTTACCGGCGCGGCGCGGCGCGCGACTGGCCAGACGGGCTTCGAGCTGGTCATCCTTGAGCGTAAAAGAACTCGCCAATTCCTCGGCCGCCTCTTCATAGAGACCGGCGGCGGCCAACGTGCCGGCGAGCTCATAATCGAGCGTCGGGAAGCGTCCGTACTGCCGTGCGAAGCGGAGCGCACGTTCGGCCTCGAGCGGACGCCGCTGCGCCACGAGGGCGCGTGCGAAAGCGATCTGCGCCCAGGTATAGCGCGGCTCGATACGCACGGCGCGCTCGGCCATTTCCCGGGCCCGCGACGGCTCATCATGCGCCGCATACCAGTAGGCGGCGCCGACGAGCAGAGGTAAATTTTGCGGCTCGTCGGATAGCGTCGCCTGCAATTCGCGCTCGGCCTCTTCTCTTTTGCCACTGTCGAACAAAGACAAAATCAGACCTGTGCGCGCCGTTTTGTCTTTCGCATCAATCGCGAGTTGCTCGCGGTAGAGCGCGAGCGCTTCGTCGGACTTTCCGGCGGCGCGACGCAGGTCGGCGAGGCTGCGACGGGCGCTGGCGGAGCGCGGATCGAGTTCGCGGGCGCGCGCGAATTCCGCCTCTGCCATGTCGAGCCTGAGCGCGATCCGATGCGCGGCGCCAAGCCCTTGATGGGCGGCGCCCAGCTCAGGCGCCAGCGTCACGGCGAGCTCGGCGACGCGTGTCGCTTCATCCGCCTGTTCGATGCCCAGGTAGAATGCAGCGATGGCAAGCAGCCGCTGTGGATTGCCCTTCGCCTTATCTTCGATCTGACGGGCGAGATCGAGCGCCGCCGCGCCCTCGCCGCGAATAAATAGATTGGCAGGAAACTGCGAGACCACTTCGACGAACAATTTATCGGACATCTCTGCCGGAGCATCCGCCACGGCCTGGCGAAACTGTTCCACGCCCCCGGCGCGATCTCCCTCACGCAGACGCTCATCGCCGCGCGCGCCGCGCGCGCTCACCAGGAGTTCCGCGGCGCGCGACTTCAGCGAAGACCCCGGATGCGCCTCGATAAATACGCGCAGGGGCTCGACGCGCTCCGCGGGCGCCAGTTTCATGATCGCGTCCAGTTCCGCCTTCACTGCTTTATCTTCGTCCGTCATCTCGGATGAGATGGTGGCGGCCGCCGGCTTGCCGGCCGGCGCCTCCGCTTTATCGCCCGGACGAGGACGCTGCGCTGCCGCAACCCCTCCATCTGTCAACGAGCCGCAGGACAAAAGGAGAAGGCCAAGCGATAGAAAGGATCTTATTTTTTTCATTTCGGAAATCAACAGTTGAGAGAACCGGCAGTAGCGCGTCTTTGTCCGCACGGGTAGAAAACGCCGTCTTTTATTTAAAGGCTTCGATTAAAACACGTCCCGTCGCGTTGCTCGGCGCCTGCACGCGGAGGAGGGCGGCCAGGGTCGGCGCGATGTCGGCGGGCGTCGCCGCCTGCGCGTAACGCCCCCGCACAACCGTTTCGCCCATCACGATCAGCGGCACGTGCGTGTCATAAGAATAAGGCGATCCATGCGTCGCCGTAATCACGTAATCAACAAAGTATTTGAAAGGCTCCTGGACGACGACGAGATCGCCGCTCCGCTGCGGGTGAAAGCCATGAAGCGCGCGACGCGCGACCGGGTCGGCGGGCGAAATGGCTCCCCTCTCGAGCTGCGTGCGCGTGAAGTAGCGCGTGATGCCCGGCGCCGTCATCGCCGCTTCTCCGGCGACGCGCTCGATCTCTTCGCGGTTGATGCCATCACGCTTGAGCGCGACCGGATCGAAGTAAAGATTACCGTTCATAAAAATTTTAATATAGTCGGCGGTTTTGTCTGGAGAATCCTTTCCGTAGCGGGCACTGAGACCGGCGCGGATCGCGGTTAAGACGTTGGGGGGGCTGACGCGCCCGCCGGGAAGATTCAGCGCCGTCGCGTGCTCGGGGATGGGCGCGACCCCGTGATCCGCCGTGAAAACGACCACCGTGTGACGCAGGCCGACGCGCGCATCGACGAAATCGAGCAGTCTGCCGATCTGGCGATCCGTGCGCAGGGTGATATCCATCGTTTCCTGACTGTACGGCCCGAAGCGGTGGCCGACGATATCATTGGCCGAGAAGCTCAGCGAAAGGACATCC
>JANOGZ010000049.1:0-1798 GCA_031406255.1 Pyrinomonadaceae bacterium
GCTCACTAGCAGAAAATTGCTCTTTCTTGGCAAAAATTGCTATGGCTTACGTCACAAGCTTTTGAAGGCATGCAATTCGCGCCGGTCATATCGCACACACAATAAAAGTTCCGTTGGCGTCCCGCGACTTCAGTTGAGGGACGCGCACGTAGTTGTCTGCGATCTTCCTCGAACTCCTTAAAGTATTGGAAAGCAATTCCACTGCAGCCAAACGTACGGAGGATAAAGATGAATGACCCCAGTCTGCCTCAGTCTAGGATCTGGTCTATCTTCAGCTCGAAACTTTTCACCACAACCGCGCTCGCGTTCCTCATTGGCGTCCCACTGAGCATCACGGCTTGGGCCCACTGCGGTGATGCACGGGACAGAATTATCCAGGAGTACATAAACTTCAGAGTCAGCCTAAGACCAACCTGTGCGTCCTTCACGCGAACCAAACGCAGCGCCAATTTCTCCTTTGCCGAGCTCAACGGGAGCGACTACCCTTTTGCGATCCTGACGGACCGCTTGCTGAATGGGTTGGAAAACGTGCGCCGGAGAAATGGTAACCGGCCGTTGGGTCTGACCAGCGGGTACCGCAATCCCGCGCGCAACCGTCGCGTCGGCGGTGCTTCACAGAGCCGGCACATGTACGGCGATGCCGCCGACATCGGCAGCAACGCCACGACTTTTGATCCCTTAAGGAGAGCCGGTAAAGGCAGCGGTGCCTGTTGTGAGCCGAAAAGTCTGTCCGGAACGGGGCACGTCCACGTCGATTATCGTGGAGCATGCCCGCCGGGATGGTAAATGGATCTGTGGTAGCGAGTCTCGGTAAAAGGAGAAAAAAACTGATGACACGGACAAGACTAGTATTGATTGCGGTGATCGCGATTATTGCCACCTCTGTTGCTGGCGCGGCACTGGCTGTTAACAAGCAGGACCGTCAGGAAAAAGAACTTATGGCTCAGCTCTACTCACAGGATTGGGAGACGAGAGCGGCGACGGCGGAAAGGATCATCGCCGGCGGTACGGCGCTCAGTTCCGCTAAGACAAGCAGCGCGCTGATCAACTTGCTGGAAAGTGAGAACCAGCTGGTCGGCGCAACCTATCGCGAATCAGGAGGTCGGGAAGGCGTTACGAGTGATTACACAGAAGAATATGCTGAGTATTACAGCAAGATGCTCGGCGCCGTGTGGACGCTGGCAGCGGATACGGGCGACGCGCGCGCATTGAAGGCGCTGGCCCGCGCCGCCTACAATCCTGATTCGCAATTTGCGATGTGGCTGGCGACCAATGGAGATTCGGTCGCGCCCACACTGCTTGAGATGACCCGAAGCGACCTCTCTTACTCGCGCGAAAACGCCGCGGCCGTCCTTGGTGAAATGACCAAGTCGGACAAGATGATGGTCAGCGCCAAGACATATGAACAGATCAAACAGGCGCTGGTAACAGCCGCTACCAGCGACTCTGATATCAATGTGAAGGCGCAGGCCATTCACTCGCTCGGCAAGATGGGAGACAAGAGCACACTCGGCCTTTTAGAGAGTATTTCGGGCTCTGAGTCTGAGACTTTCGAGGTAGATGGAGAGTTGATGGAAAACCCCATTAAGGGGGAAGCACAAAAGGCGATCAACGCCATTGAGAAGACAGAGCAGAGTCCCGAAATTCAGGAACGAAACATCGAGAGCCCCCAGCCAGAGAGTCTGGAACAGGGCATTGAGGAAACCCCGCAGAGCCGTGGCGGTGGCCTGAAACGGGCGCGTCCGATACGGGAACAATAAGTTGGTATCTGCTCAGGTGGCCTCGCCGCACGGCGTGT
>JANOGZ010000050.1:0-3301 GCA_031406255.1 Pyrinomonadaceae bacterium
CGCTCCACCTCTTCCAGCACGCGAAGTATATTACCGCCGAGAATCTTGGCGATGTCCGGTTCAGAATAGCCGCGGCGGAAGAGTTCCGCCGTCAGATTCGGCAAGTCGGCGACCGAGGAGAGATCGCGCGGCACCGCCTGAATACCATCGAAATCGGAGCCGATGCCAACATGGTCAACGCCAACCAGACGAACGATATGATCGATATGATCGGCGACGCACGCCACCGTCACCGCCGGCAGGCGGCGCGCGTATTCTCTTTCACGAACGCGGTCGCGCGCCATCCTCTTCTGCGAGCCGGCGCCGGAGGCGTTTCGTCCGGCCGCATCGACGAGCGTTGCGATCTCCGCATCCACACGCTCCTTCTTTTCGTTCCATCCCGGCTCGACAAACGCCGGATAGAAAACGACGCAGCAGACACCACCCTTAGCCGCCAGAGCGCGAATCTGCTCATCGTCGAGGTTGCGCGCGACCGGAGCGATGACGCGCGCATTGGAGTGTGTGGCGATGACCGGTTCGGTCGAAGTGTTGACGATATCCCAGAAGGTTTTGTCCGAAACGTGTGAGACGTCGATCATCATGCCGAGGCGATTCATTTCGCGTATGACCGCGCGCCCGAACTCATTCAAGCCGCGCGTCCCTCCGGCCGCATCTCCCGAAGAACCGGCCCAGCTGGTGCTCACGCTCCAGGCGGGCGACATGTAGCGCACGCCCATCCGGTAGTAGCGTTCGTCCATTTCCAGACGCTCATCGAGCGCGTAGCCGCCTTCCAGTCCCAGCAGTGCCGCCAGTTTCCCTTCGCCCGCGAGACGACGTATATCCGCCGCCGAAGTTGCCAGCGACCACGTCTCCGGATGCTTTTCGGCGAGCGCGCGCACGGCGGCGATCTGCGCGTCCGCGCGCGCGATGGCGCGCGGCCCTCCGCCCCCGTAATACTGCGGCTCGACCCAGATCGAAAAGAACTGCGCATCGAGGCCGCCCTCTCTCATCCGCACCGCATCGAGATGACCGTCCGCGAGCTTCTGATCCAGGTCGACCCCTTCATCAACGAGGCGCTGTACCGTATCGGCGTGCATATCGATAGCAATGGCGCGGCGATGGATGACGAGCGGATCAGGCGCCGCGTCATCCGCTCGACTCTTCGATGCGGCGTCCGGCGCGGTGATTTTAGTTGTCGTCTTATCCGACATACGACAACCTTTGAGCGACAGACAAATGAGCAGCATAGTTGCGGCCGCGGCAAGGCGTGCGACCGCAGCAAAAACTTTTGCCTGTTGCGTCATTCGGAGGAGAGCCAGCGGCGATATGAGCCTCGATATTTTTATGGAGCGTTGCGATTAATGATGGTACGCTGCGCGCATCCGAAGAAGCAAGCGCGCCTTGCCAAGCGTAGTCCGTTTACGGTATCGTTGGGTTCCTTGTATTTTGGGTTCCTTGCATTTAAGCCACGAGTAGATAACCACGGCGAAGACTAAGTCCGCCACCACCCGTTACCTGTTTACTGCGATTACCGAAAGTCTGATTTCACCTTTAGGCCGTTCGTGCTGACAATAAGGAGTGAAAAAGAGATGTTCTCACAAGACTCCCCGAAAAAAGACGTAACAACTCCTCGCATCGCTCCGGAAATATGGCACAACGGCGAGTTCATCAAGTGGGATGACGCGCGCGTTCACGTCATGTCACACGTTATCCACTACGGCTCGAGTGTCTTTGAAGGCATTCGGTGCTACGCGACCACGCGCGGCCCGGCGGTGTACCGCCTGCGCGAGCACATCAAGCGTCTTCTCAATTCCGCCAAAATCTACCGCATGGAACACGACTGGCAGGTTGATGAGTTGTGCGCGGCGGCCGTCGAACTCGTCCGGCGCAGCGGCCTCGAACAGTGTTATTTGCGCCCGATCATTTTCCGCAGCCTCGATGAAGAGCGCCCGGCTTTCGGCGTTAATCCATTTCCGAATCCGCTCGCCTGCTACATCGGCGCCTGGGACTGGGGCAAATACCTCGGTGATGAGGCGATCGAACAGGGCGTGGATGTTTGCGTCTCGACATGGAATCGCCTGACGCCGAATTCGATGCCCGCGATGGCCAAGAGCGGCGCCAATTATATGAACTCGCAACTCATCAAGATGGAAGCCCTGATCAACGGCTATGCCGAAGGCATCGCGCTTGATGATCGCGGCTATGTCTCGGAGGGTTCCGGCGAGAACATATTTCTTGTGCATGAGGGACGCGTCGTCACACCGCCGCTTTCCTCCGCGATCCTTCCCGGCATTACGCGCGATAGCGTGATTCAGATTTGCCGCGAGCTCGAAATCCCGGTCGCCGAAACCGGCCTCCAGCGCGCCGCGCTCTACGTCGCCGACGAGCTGTTCTTCACGGGCACGGCCGCCGAGATTACGCCGATACGCTCCGTTGATCGCATCAAGATCGGAACCGGTACGCGCGGCACTATCACCGCCCGCATCCAGCAGGTCTTTTTTGACATCACCAAGGGCGCACGCCCTGCGCCCGGCCCCTGGCTGACATACGTGAACGACGCCAGATTGGCGGCCGACCACGGCAACAACGGCCACAGCGCAACCAGAACCGACGTCACAGAAGCCTCCTCGACCGAACCCGCACCGAAGTACACCGCGGCGGTTGTAGACTGAGTACGGGGAGAAAAAACTTTCATTTCCAGAACGGGGCTGCACGGCGCATGTTATCAACATAACGCCGTGCCGCCCCGTTTGACTGTTATCGCATTTCAGCATCGGACATGCGGGCGATGGTGTGGTCGGGATGAGTGTCGTGATGGTCGTCGCGCGAATTCTATCTGGTGAGAGTTGCCGGTGGATCCTACTGGCGCGTTGTCCGGAGGCTGCGCAGCAGCTTGAGCGCGGCCGGTGAGCGGGGGTTTGCTTTGACCAGCGACCGGAATTCACGTTCCGCCTCATCGAGCAGGCCGGCCTGCGCGTAGAGCACGCCTAATGTCAGGTGCGAGTCGGGATGTGAGCGCCGGGCGCGCTCAAGCTCGTCCGCTTTCTTTTGCCCCAATACTTTGAACCTGGCTTGCGGCGCGGGCGGTACAGGCGACGTGATTTCTTCACCGTCTCTGAGCGCCGTCACCTGCCAGGAGTAGATCGCACCGCGTCGAAGCGTGCGCGGCATCGCCCACTCCGTCGCCGAAAGCTGATCGCTTCTGGCCACCTCGTTGAATTGAGTGTCGAAAATGGCGACACGATACTTCGTCGCTCCGTTGAGAGATTGCCAGCGAAACGTCGGGCGAGCGCTTTGCACGACCACGCCGACAGGATCAAAG
>JANOGZ010000051.1:0-6446 GCA_031406255.1 Pyrinomonadaceae bacterium
GATCGACACCACCCATGACCGGCTGACCACTGGCCACTGACCACTGATAGCTGACCACTGACCACTTATCTTTCCCGGCGCTCACCGTGAATTATTGAGCCAGTGGCCGCCATCGACGGCGAGCACCGCGCCGTTGATAAAGCTCGCCGCATCCGAGCACAGGAAAACAGCGCACTGCTCGATGTCTTTGATCCGGCCAAAGCGGCCGAGCGGGATACGCCGACGAATCTTCTCTTTGATCTCGGGCGGAACCAGGCGGCGCATTCCCTCGGTATCCTCGATCGGCCCCGGCGCGATGGCGTTCACGCGGATGCCGTACGCGCCCCATTCAACAGCCAGATTGCGCGTCAGGGCATCGACTCCCGCTTTGGCCGCGGACACATGCAGCTGGAACGGCGTGCCGAGATAATGAAGCGTCGCGCTGATATTCAATATCTGGCCGCGTCGCTTTTTCAATTCGGCGAAGGCCGCGCGGCAGACGTTGAAAGTGCCCTTCAAGTCGATATCGACCACCGTCCCGAAGCCGTTCGGCGATAGTTCCTCGGCCGGGCAGAGAAAGTTGCCCGCCGCGCCGTTGACGACGATATCAATCCGGCCGAAGCGTTCCACCGCGCTGCCGATCGCCTGTTCGACTTCCTCGAAGCGGCGCACATCGGCGGCGACCGCCAGCGCTTCTCCGCCGTCCTTTGCGATCAGTGCGGCCGCCGCTTCGAGGTGTTCCATCCGGCGACTGACGAGCGCGACGCGCGCGCCCGCTTCAGCAAGCGCACGAGCCACGCCGCCCGTGATACCGGTGCCGCCGCCGGTAATGAAGGCGACCCGCCCGGCCAGTAAATTTTCGGCGAAGATGCGTTCGGTCATTCTCTTTACCTCAGGCGACGCGGAGCGCTTCCGGCAATGTGAAGCGCCCCTCGTAGAGCGCCTTACCGATGATCACGCTATCAACGCCGCAGGAGCGCGCGGCGCCGAGTTGCCGTATCTCGGCCAGCGAAGAAACACCCCCCGAGGCCGTCACACGCAGCCCCGATTCGCGCGCGATCGCGCACGTCTGCTCGATATTGACGCCTTCGAGGGTGCCGTCGCGCGCCACATCCGTATAGACGATACGATCCACGCCGGCATCAGCGACGCGCCGCGCCAGGTCGATCGCCCCCATCTTTTCCTCTTTCTCCCACCCGTGAGTCATCACATGGCCACGGCGCGCGTCGATCCCGACGCAGATCCGAAAACCGAAAAGCTGCACAAACTTTTCAAGCGTCTCCGGCGACTCGGCGGCCAGCGTGCCGATCACCACCTGCGCCGCGCCGAATTCGATCAACTGTTGGACGTCGCCGACGCTGCGCAGCCCTCCGCCGAACTGCACCGGGATCTCGAGCGCGCGAATAATGCGCCGCGCGATCTTGCGATTGCGCGAAGTGCCGTCGGCAAATGCCCCGTCCAGATCAACCACGTGGAGCATCCGCGCTCCGTCATCCTCAAATCTTCTGGCGACCTCGACCGGATCGCTGTCGTAGACTTTGATATCCAGTTTGCGTCCCTGCGTGAGCCGCACGCACCGGCCGTTTTTGAGATCAATTGCGGGAATAATCAGCATCACTATGGGGTGTCTGTAGTCAGCGACCAGCCGGGCGCGAGCGTGAGCGCTCTGAAATCGATGCGGGCAGATCCGTCTTGCCACCGTCTCTTGATGTTATGGTTTCTTTGGACTTCGCTCGGGCTTCTCTTTTGAAGCTGCGGCGTCCGCGCCGGTCGCGCCCGGCGTGATCGGCAGCGGCGCGGGCTCGCCGTATTCTCCCGTCGCCTCGCTTTCGAACGGCTGTGAGACTTCCGCCACCTTCTTCTGCACCTCTTCATTATCCGGATCGAGCCGTAGCGCGCTCTGGTAATCGCGCAACGCCTCGCGGTATTGCTGCGCGCCGCGCAACGCATCGGCGCGCCGTAGATAAGCCTTCGAGAGGGAGATGCGCGCCGCGTCGTCGCCGGGACTCTTCTCGGCCTGCATTTCCAGTCGCGCGATCTCCGCATCGTATTTTGAGGTATCGACCCGCAGGCCCCCCCCCGCCGCCGGCGCTGTCTGGCTCGCCGCATCAGCCGCTGGCGTATTGGCTGATGTTTTATTGGCCATCGGTTGCTGCGTGGCGGCGGGCGGTCCGCTCTCTTTACACGCACTGAAGCCGAGCGCCGCGAGCATCAACAACACACCGCCGCCGTACATGGCCACGCCAAACAAGGATCGCACTGATTCTGTTTTCATCCTCATTTCAGCTCCCTCCAATGTACGGACGCGATTGCACGATGTAAATCTGCCCGCGCATGTAAACCCACTCGATATCCTGCTCTTTACCGCCGAAGACGCGCTTGACGAGGGCGGCGGCGCGCGCCAGCCGGCGCACCATCGCGTCCGTCAACACGGCTCGGTCGCCGGTGATCGGAATTTCTTTGACGCCGCCGCGCTCATCAAACGTCAGCAGGCTTTCTTCATCTGAGCGCGTCAGGACGCGAACCGAATTCGAGCTCGGCCGGAAAATAACCTGTTCGGCGACCTTTTTGCCTTCGACGACCTTGATGCCGAGGCCGCGCTTGGCGCTGATGTAAATGGCCTCGCGGTTATCCTGATCGTAAGGGTCGGCCGTAATCATCACGCCGGCGCTGTCGGCGTTGACGCCCTCCTGGATGAGCACCGCCATGTATGCTCTGGTGTGATCGATGCCGGCCCGCTCGCGCGCCTCGTACGCCTCGAAGTTCCACATCGAACCCCACACGGTCTTGATCGCTTCGATCAGCTTCGCCTCGTCGCGCACATTCGGCATGGTCGTGTAGAGACCCGCGCCGCTGAAGTTTGGCAGATCTTCAGTGTTGGACGAGCTGCGCACGAACAATCCCTTATCCCTGTACCGGGCCGCAACTCTTCGGCGCACCTCCGCCTGGAGCGGCGCATTTACCGTGCCCCCCTGAAAGGCCGCGCGCATCGCCGCGAGTCGCTCACGCCGGTAGGCAGGATCGTGCACGAAACGCTGATCCTCCAGCATATCAATGATCGCCTTTTCAAGTCCGTTCTCCTTGATGAACTGATCGTAATAAAAGAGCGGGATGGTAAATCCTTCGGGGACGGTGATGCCGGGCAGACGCGCATTCAGCACCTCGCCGAGATTGGCGGACTTCGCGCCGTAGGCGACGACCGATCTCTTTCGCTGCTCACGCAGGTCGGCGAGACGTTTCACCGACAGATCGGAGCGCGGCGTCATCAAATCATTTCGTGCGGCGATTCGCCGCTGATACTCATCCAGTTGATTGTTATCAGCTGGCTTGATCGAATACTTGTCGCGCAACGTCTCGAAAGTGACCCATCGGGTATCATACTCTTTAAAGAGCTGGTGCGCGTTTTTGATATAAGCGTTCGGGATGCCCCATGATTTCGCGAGCAGGTTGATGTGCGAGAGCGGCGTCGACGGCTTTGTCGTGATGATTCCGGCGACGGGCGGAAGATTGATCGGCACCTCGGTGAGCACGAGAATCTCGTTGAAGCCGATCTCGACATGCTCATCCAGCTTTTCGATGATATGGATGCGCCCGAGCCCGCGCGCCAGATTGAGCGGCTCATACTGCTGCTCGCGCGCGATGTCGCTTTGCAATACGCGCTCCACTCCTTCGAGAGAAACGCTCGCTTCCTCCTGCCGCAGCGAATTTGGCTTATAGGCGACGCGCTCGAAGAACGTCCGGTTGATCACCTCAGACACCAGCTTGATCTGCTCGGCCGGGATCAGATCGCCTTCCCAGAACTCGAACGTCCAGCGCCGGACGGGCGTCTGGTAGGCCAGCGTCCCGAGAATAAAGCGCCGGTTCGGCTTCAGATAGTTGTTCTCGAAAAACTCGCGGCCGCGTTCGAGCGATAGGTAAGTGCCGTTGACGAAATCTTTATGGAAACGATAGCGCTTCGAGTTGACGTAGTAGATACGATTCCCGTCTTTGCGATCGATGACGAAGAGGACGTGCGGCAGCGCATAGGGCGTATCCCTGTAGACGCGCGCCAGCGCGTCGAATTCGGCGCGCGCGGCGATCGCCGGCCGCGAGCGAGTAACCGCGGCGCCGGCGGCAGATCGCGTCTGGGAGGCCGCGATGCCGGGAGACGACAGTAAGAGACAGATCGTTAGCGCCAGGCCCGTCCGGCCCCTCCATGACAACTTCATAGGCCTTTCCTCTCCTCCATCAATTTCGCGCTCTCGCGCCGCAGCAATTCTATCAGATCATCAATGTGCCGCCGCTCTGTGAGAAAGCTGTTGATATTAACGCGGAGCGCGCGGCGGCCATTAAGCACCGTCGTCGAAAACCAGGCTTCGCCGCTTCGCTCGATGCGTTGCTGCAAGCTTTTCTGCATCTGATCGCATGCCTCGTGGCCCGCGTCGCGCACGGTCGGAGGCATGAAACGAAAGCAGCACACGGCCGTCTCGACGCGACCGACGCGCTCGAAGTCTGTTACTTCATCGAGACGCGCGGCGAGATAGTGCGTGAGTTCGATATGGCGGTCGATGATCTCGGCGTATCCGCGGCGGCCCAGGTGTTTGAGCGCCATCCAGATTTTCAGGGCGTTGAAGCGACGCGAGCCGAGCTGGCCGTAGCGAAAGAAGTCGTATTCGACATCGTCGCCCCGCCCGCGCTCTTCGCTCAGGTATTCCGGTGTGATATCGAAAGCCGCGCGCAGCACACCGCCTCCTTCGCGCACCAGCACCGCACCGCACGCAAACGGCACGAACATCCACTTGTGCGGGTCAACGGTGACCGAATCGGCGCGTTCGATTCCGCGCAACAGCCCGCTGTGCTTTTCCGAGAAGGCGAGCGCTCCGCCATAGGCCGCATCGACATGGAACCAGAGGCCGTACTCGCGCGCGATACGAGCGAGCCCGTCGAGCGGATCGACGATACCGGTCGAGGTCGCCCCGGCCGCGCCGGCCACGCACGCGGGCGTCTTCCCTTCGGACAGATCGCGCTCGATCTCCCGGCGCAGCGCCCGCGTATCGATATGAAAATTCTCATCGGTCGCGATCTTGCGCAGATTCCGCCGACCGAGCCCCAGTATATCCACGCTCTTATCGAGAGAAAAGTGACACTGCTCTGACGCGTAGACGATCAACTCGCCGGCCAAGCTAAGGCCCCGCTCGCGCACGTCTTCCCGGGCGCCCGCACGATCGCGCGCGCATTTCAGGGCGACGAGATTTGCCTCCGAGCCGCCGCTCGTCAGCGTCCCGAAACCCTCCGGGCCGTAGCCGATCAGTTCGCAGAGCCAGCGCAGCACGCGCGCCTCGATAATGCTCGCCGCCGGAGAATTTCGCCACGCCGCGCCGTTCTGATTGATCGCCGAGCAGAGCGCATCGGCCCACACGGCTAAGGGCAGCGGCGTCGGATTAAATAATCCGTAATAGCGCGGGCTCGGGATATTCATCGCATGGGGTATCACATCCCGCGCGAACAGATCGAGAATCTCGTCGGCGCTGGCGCCGTCGGCTGGCAACGACTCATCGAAAAGTTTTTCGAGCTCGGCGGGTGTCGTCGGCGAGCAGACCCGCGCGCCGTCGAGCTGGCGTGCGTAAGCAGCCACGATCTCTGTCACTTTACGGCCGAGCCGTTCATGCTCTACGCTGAGGGGTACTGTCATGCAATGCTCCGGATTGCGCATCAACCGCGCTTTTCGCTCAGCCCGCGTGCCGCCCGGTGATGCGGCGGGTCAGTGGTCAGTGGTCAGCCGGTCATCTGTGGTGTCGATCTTTCATGGCGCGCGCTTCTTGATGTTAGCTGATAGCTGATTTATTTTAGCTGAAAGCTGATAGCTGATAGCTGTTTATGTTAGCTGAAAGCCTCGGCGCTGACTGCTGACCACTGACCACTGATAAATGACGGAAAGCTCCTTTTCTCAAATCGCCGATTTTACCGAAGCGCTGGCCGCGCACGAATCGCTCTACGGGATACAACTCTGCGCCCGGCAACGCGCGCGCCTGTGCGTTTATTACGAGCAGGTGGCGGCCTGGAACGCGCGGCTTCATCTCGTCGCGTCTTCCTGCTCGCCCGCAGAATTTGCGACGCGTCATGTGCTTGAATCGCTCGTGGCTCTCCAACACATTTCGCGGGGCGCGCACGTGATTGACGTTGGCTCGGGGGCCGGACTCCCGATCATTCCGTGTTTAATCGTGCGGCCCGACCTCCGCGCGACGCTCATCGAAGCATCTCCCAGAAAGACCGTTTTCCTGCGCGAAGCGCTGCGGCAGGCGCGGCCCGCGGCGGAGACCGCCGCCGGAGGAGCAGCGACGGAGGTCATTGCCGACCGGTTCGAAAACATCACGGCGCCGGCCGATGCCGATTACGTCACCTGTCGCGCGCTTGATCGCTTCACGCGCATCTTCCCTAAACTAACCGCGTGGTCGCCGGCGCAGGCGACGCTGCTGTTCTTCGGCGGC
>JANOGZ010000095.1:0-2413 GCA_031406255.1 Pyrinomonadaceae bacterium
GCCGCGACCCGCCATTCGCTCGGTTTCCCTGGCGGAGACGTTTAGCGTCTGCCCGCGTTGAGGATGCGTATCAGCGCGAGGAAGATATTAAAGGCGTCGAGGTAGAGCGACAGCGCCCCCGCGACATACTCATTCGTCGGGTAGCGCCGAATGATATTCGACGTGTCATAGAGCACAAAGCCCGAGAAGAGCAGCAGCGCCGCCACCGCAATGCCAAAACTGAAGGCGCTCGAGACGATGAACATATTCAAAATAGCGGCGAGGAAGACCACGATCAAGCCGACCGTCACCATGCCGCGCAGGAAGCTAAAATCCCGCTTCGAGATGAAGACATAGGCCGTCAGTCCGCCGAAGATGCCGACCGTCAACACGCCCGCCTGCCAAATCGAGCCCGGATTGGTGGCGGCGACATATGCCATCAGCGGCGAAATCACCACGCCCGTGAGCGTCGTAAATCCGAAGAGCGCGAGCAGGTTGACACCGCGCACGTGGCGCACCGCCTGCGCGCCCATCACGCCGCCGATCAATACGAGCAGCGTTATCCAGGGGCTCGACGCCACCGCCATCATCAGCGGCGGAAAAGCGAACCCGAGCACCACGCCGCCGATCGCAAACAGGGTCGCCGCGAAAAAGAGCGCATACACCTTTCGGATGAAGCCCATGCGCTCTGAAACGCTCGCCTGCGCCGCCGTCTGCGCCTGAAGGCTGCCCCATCCGCCCTCCGGCGGCCACGCCTGAGGTTGATCGAAACGCTGATTCTGAGACTTAAACTCATTCATTTGAAAAACCCTCTCTCAAGTCTTCGGAAAATGACCATGCGATTTAAACTAACGTCGCTAAGATGCTGCGCGCTCCAGTGCGGATGTATGCGCGAGTCTCATTATACACTGAAGGCGGACAATCGCCTGTCCTCTCAAGCCGCGCACCCCTCACTCACGTCCGAAATGCTGCCTTCCTTCTTTCCCTCTAAAACTCGGAAGATGTTATTTCGCCACGGATGCTTTATCATTCGCTGACATTACAGCAATGCTTATCTTCGAGCCTTTCACGGACGACCTTTTAACAGGTATAAATGAAACATCCGCGTTCTGAGTGGTCGAACGTCTCCCCCATTTTTTTTGTGATCGCGGCGGCTCTCTTGTGGAGCACCGGCGGGCTTTTTATCAAAGCAACCCCTCTTTCGGCGTTCGAGCTTTCCTTCGGACGTGCGCTGCTGGCGGCCATCACGGTCGGGTTATTTACAAGACGCGAAGGCTTCGGGGCCAATCTGGTAACGGTGATCGCCGCCGTGCTCTATGCCGGCTTGCTGCTCCTTTTCGTGATTGCGACGAAGCTGACGACCGCCGCCAACGCGATTTTCCTGCAGTATACCGCGCCGGTTTACATCATGCTTTTCGAGCCGCTGATGTACGGGGAAAAATTCCGTGTGCGCGATCTGTCGGTGGTGGCGTGCTGCGTCGCCGGGATGTCACTCTTCTTCGTGGGAAAACTCCGGCCGGAAGACCTGAGCGGCAACATCACCGCCCTCGCGTCGGGGCTCTGCTTCGCTTTTTTCGCGCTGTTGCTCCGCCACCCGCGCGCCAGCGAGGTCAACCGCGCCTCGTCGGTGATTTACGGAAATCTGCTGTTGGCCTGTATCACGGCCCCGGCCTTTTTTGCCGGCGCGGGCGATTTGACGGCGCGTGATCTCGCGATCGTCTCCTATCTCGGCGTGGTTCAGATCGGCCTCGCCTACACGCTTTTCACACTCGGCATTGCGCGCGGCGTTCGCTCGCTCGACGCCGGCATCATCGGCTACATCGAGCCGGTTTTGAATCCCGTCTGGGTTTTTATCTTCCTCGGTGAGCGCCCCGCACCCTGGGCGCTGGCGGGGGGCGCGGTGATCATCACGGCCGTTGTGACGCACACGCTCTGGGGGGCACGCAAAGTTTTGCCGCCGGGGCGGTAGACTTTCGCTCGATAAACGCGTGGGACTGAAATATGTGGCGGCTTATGAGATGAGCCGTTGAATGGTCGCCAGAAGTTTTTCCGGGTCAATGGGCTTGGCAATGTGAACGGCGTAGCCGGCATCGAGCGCCCGGGCGCGGTCTTCTTCCTTCGCGTAGCCGGAGAGAGCGATGGCCGGAACATTTTCCAAACCGGGAAGCCGACGCAAGTGCGTGAGCAACTCGTAGCCGTTCATGTCGGGCATACCGATATCGGAGATGATGATGCTGGGCACCTCTTTGGAAGCCAGTTCAATCGCCGCGGCGGCCGTCCCGGCCGCCATCACATAGCAGCCTTTGCGTGCCAGCACCATCTCGAGCATGGTGAGCGTCTCGGGCGAATCTTCGATGACCAGCACCGGCGAAACGACCTTAAAAGGCTCGGCGGTATAAGCTCGCACTTCGTGCTCTTCAGGCGCGGAAGCGGT
>JANOGZ010000106.1:0-3254 GCA_031406255.1 Pyrinomonadaceae bacterium
TGTGCTGGTCCGCCAGCACCGGCGTGTACACGTTCTTCTGATACCCGATGCACAACAACATAAGGCTCGCGCTCTTCGCGCTCAGAGCGGGCGCGGATGCCTGCGCTCCCGGCAAAAGGCGAACCCTACTTCGCTATGCAACCTGGTATGCTATTTCCGTCCGATGAAGGAAACTGTAAAATTCTCCGGCCAGATGGCGCAACTCGAGCGTAAATTCCTGAGACGGTGCTGTCAGTGCTGCGTCAACTGGCCGGTGATAACTTGCCGCGAGTTTGATTTCATCCGGGACGCTTGGTGAGCTGGTGGCCAAGCGTTATCCTGACTGATACGCGTTTTTCATGTGTCGCCGAGGGACACAAGGAGCATGACCGTGCGACGAAACATAGTTCTTGCGGCCTGGCTGTTTCTGCTGACCACTTCCCTCAGTGGCCAATCCATCAAGCCTGAACCGATCAATGATATAAATTCGGAAAAACTCCTGCTGCTTGCTGATCTTCAGGCGCTCGAAGGGACATCCGTGAAGCTCGACCAGCCCGTCGCGCGCGCTTTGGTAAAGGCGGAAATCGCCGCCGCCGCATGGACGCTCGATCAGGCATGGGCGAAAAAACTGTTACGTGAGGCCTACAACCTGACCTTCCCGGATGAGGAAGAACAGATCGAAATCCGCAAAAGACCCGTCGGGGCACCGCTCACCATACCGACGAGCGGTGAAATCGCGCAAAACCGCGTGCGCAATCGTGTGCTTGAGATCGCCGGACGCGATCGAACCTTGACAGATGAATTGGTTCAACTGGGCGCAGAGCGATTGGGGAAAGAGAAAGAAAATTATATGTACACGAGTCTTGCCGCGAGAGCGCTCGCGGCGGGCGATCAGGAGACTGCTGTTCAATATATTGATAAGTCATTCGCGGCCGATCCCACGATCATCAACGCTGGATTCGTCATCCTTGATGTGGCTGCCCGAGATCGCGCCGCCGCCGACAGGTTAATCATGCAGTACATCGAGCGCTTACGGGCAACCCCGCTCTCGATAGCCACTGGCAGCGCGCTCAGAACCTACTACCTGTTGAAAAACCTTATGTTCCCGAATGATAGTTTCGTCGCCATGAGAAATATCATCCTTGGCAGCAACCTGGATGTTAACTCGCGCCAGATACCGCCGGCGGGAGCGGCCGTGATCAAGGCATACATCAGTTATGTCATTGAAAGTATGACCGGGCTGGAGCGAAGCGAGCCCGGCAGCGCGCGCCACCTTCGTGGCGAACTCCTGTCAACGTGGCTCCCATTAAATCAGTACGCCCCGGAATTGGCCGGAGCATTTTTAGAACTGGAAAAAATGAGTAGAAGGCCCGGCGATGATGCATCCCTTCCTGAGCCCGGAAGCGAGAAGGCAGGCAGAGATAACAGGTATGCAGAGCGTGTCAGGAACGCCCTCGACAAAAGTCAGCCCGATGATTTAACGATCAATTTCGCCATTAGCCGGGGAGATTTTGTCGGGGCCCGCAAAATGATCGATTTGCTGCCGGACGGGAAGCATAAAATACAATTCACCGAATCAGTAAATACAAGTGAGGCCCTGAGCCTCGCCGCCGGTGGCGACACGCTGAAAGCTGAGAGAGTTGCCGAACAATTAAACGATGCGATATCTATTCTGCAGGTATACCCGTTGATGATCAGCAAATGTGTGGCACAGAGGGATTCATCGTGCGCCACGGTTCTGTTATACCGGGCCATGAAGCAACTCAGGCGTGCCGAAGATCAGGCGAGCGTGCCGTTGAGCCTCACCCGACTGGCAAAGGCAGTCGCTTCCGTCAACGACGCGCTGGCCCTGGAAGCTCTGGAAGAAGCGGTGTCGACCGCAAACCGCAGCAACGCTATCGATACAAGGCAGGGGCCTTCAGGGCTCGACCACGACGCTTTCAAGAGATTGGCGCCGAAGAATGAAGTTCGGGTGCGTCAGGCGGCCACTGCCTTGAAAGACCCCTCACGACAGATCCTCGCCCTCGCCGCAATCTACCAGTGGAAGGCGGAAGAGCTAACAAAAAGCGCGAAGGCTAAGACGAAAAGGTAAATCATCAGCTCGTTTTCTTGTTAGCCCTTACCGGTCAGCGATATTCCAGTCCGATCAGGGATGTGACACAGGGTGTTCCGCGAAAAACCACTCATCCGAGCTGCACTACTCGCCGGCCGGTCTGGCAAGGGTGCGCTGACGTGAAAGCTACGGACGGTTTCGGCTGCCACCGCCCGTGCCCGCTCCGTCAACGCCGGAGATCGGCCGACCCTCCATATCAACCATCGTCAGCGTCGTGCCGATCTCGTCAAGCGAGCGCAGCGCCGGTTCGATCACTCTCCGGTCGCCCACGACCACGATCGCCATCCGCGAAGGATCGAGATACTGGTTGCTGACGCGTGTGATGTCGCCGAGCGATACGCCGCGGACGCGCGTGGTGTAGCTGTTGAAGTAATCATCCGGCAGATCGTAGAGCACCACGTCGGTCAGACGGCTGGCGATCTGCTCGGGCGATTCGAAGCCACGCGGAAAACCGCGGATGATCGCCTGCTTCGAGAATTCGAGTTCGGCCGCGGTGACGGGAATCTCGCCGCGGATGCCGCGCAGTTCTTTCATGAATTCCATCACAGACTCTTTCGTCACCGCCGTCTGCACACCGGCGGTCGCGAGAAACGGCCCCGCGCTGCGCCGGTAATCGAACGCCGTGCGCGCCCCGTAGGTGTAGCCCTTCTCCTCGCGCAGGTTTAAATTGACGCGCGAAGTGAACTGGCCGCCGAGCATCGTGTTGAGCACCAGCAGCGGAAAATAGTCGGGCGTCGAGCGCGCCACGCCGAGGTGCCCGATCGTGATCACGGATTGTGCCGCGCCCGGCCGGTCAACGAGGTAGAGCGTCGCACGCTCGCGCGGCGTCGGCTGTTCGATCTTCACGGCCGGGACGTCGGCGCTCTTCCACCCGGCGAAGGCGCTCTCCAGCTTCTTCATAACCGCTCCGGGCTGGACATCGCCGACGACGATGAGCGCCGCATTGTTGGGGCGATAATATGATTCGTAGAAACGCCGCACTTCTTCTCCGGTGATCGCGCTGACAGAGGTCTCGTCGCCGATCAGCGGATGACCATACGGATGGTTGCGACCATAGAGAAGCGAGGCGTAAGCCACTTCGGCGATAATATTGGCATTGTCACGCCGCTGCTTGAGCGCGGCGAGACGCGTAACGCGCAGGCGCTTCAATTCATTCTGCGGG
>JANOGZ010000129.1:0-1563 GCA_031406255.1 Pyrinomonadaceae bacterium
TCTTCGGCACGAGCGGACAGAGTTCGATCCGTGCGGGATTTTCGCTCGGCTACGATTACATCTTCGACAACCTCTACATTCTGGCTTTGCCGCCGCAGTCCAACCAGACGGTTGACATTGACCTGTCAGCTCTCTCGCCGAACTTCCTGGCGAGCGGTGGCATCCCGCCGACACCCATCGCCGTCGGCAGCGACCCGGCCGCCGCGCGGGCCAACACGGGGGCGTTCATTCCGGATCAAGAGGTGCCGTATGCGATCACCTACACGCTGAGTTTCCAGCGGCAGTTCCTGAAGGACTATGCGTTCGAGATGCGTTATCTCGGGACGCGCGGCGTCCACCTGCTGACGCAGAACCGTATCAATGTTCAGAACCGGGTGACACCGACGAGTTTCCTACCGACGTTCTTTGCCAGACCGACGCAGGCGCAACTCGACGCGCTTCCGCTGACCCTGGATGACCTCAACGCTCGCTCAAGGTTTGTGCCGAGGTTTGAGGCCGCTGGATTTAATGGCGCAAACATCGTCGGCTTCCTGTCGAATGGTAACTCGACCTATCACGCCTTCTCGACGCAGCTGCAGCGCCGCTTCAGTGAAGGGTTGCAACTGAGCGCAGCCTATACGTGGAGCCACCTGATCGACGATACGACGGCCGAGGTCTTCTCGACCGTGCTTTCACCGCGGCGCGTCGAAGACTTCCAGAACCTGCGCGCGGAGCGCGCCGACTCGGCGCTCGATCGGCGGCATCGCTTTGTGCTGTCGAGCCTTTATGAACTGCCGTTCTTCAACCGGAGTTCGAGTGGTCTGGTGCGGGCGTTGCTCGGCGGTATCAACTTCGCGGGCACGCTCACCTTCGAGTCAGGCCAGAAGGCGACCGTGCGTAGCAACACCGACTCGAACCTGAACGGAGATTCTGCCGCCGACCGCACGATCAGAAATCCGAACGGGGTGCGTGACACCGGCAGCACGGTGACGGCGCTGACTAATAGCGCCGGACGGATCGTCGGATACTTAGCCGACAATCCGAATGCGGAGTACATCCGGGCCGGTCAGGGCGCCCTCTCGAACTCGGCGCGTAATACCCTGCAACTGCCGGGCATCAACAACCTGGATTTCTCAGTGTTCAAGAACTTCGCCATGGGAGAGAATCGCCGCGTGCAGTTCCGCGTCGATTTCTTCAATGCGTTCAACCATCCGCAGTACATCCCGGGATCACCGAATGCGGTCGATCCGATTGACACTACCGGTGTGGCGCAGGTGAACTCGATTTTTTCGGGCAACAGCGATTTCAACCGGCCGCAGAACGTGTTCAGCAGCAACCCGCGGGTGATCCAGATGGCACTGCGCTTTGATTTCTAATTTGCTCTGATGTGCTTCTCAGGAAGAAGCACGATCATTCCGGGGAGGTGGCGGCAGGCTGCCTCCCCTTTTGTTTTATTTCGGGGGCAGGCTTTTTCCCGGCTGATGACGATCATGTGAATCTCGCTGAAGTCCTGAACAAATGGGTCATCCGGGCGTATCAGCTTATTGTAATGAGAAGCGTCCGCCGCGCGGCCCGGCGCTTTTC
>JANOGZ010000142.1:0-4124 GCA_031406255.1 Pyrinomonadaceae bacterium
CGCGCGGCTCGCGAGCCGCGCGGGTGGCGCCTTTTTTCCGATGAAACGCGTGCTCTAAAGTCGCGGCAGGGTAAAGCTGAATCTTGATCCTCGTCCGACCTCGGATTCAAGCGCCACTTCTCCGCCATGCTGCTCGACGACTTCACGCACGAATGAGAGCCCGAGCCCGGTCGATTCTTCTTCCTTGTCGTGGCCGTCGCGCGCGACGCGGTAGAATTTCTCCCACACCCGATCAACCGATTCCAGAGGAATACCATAGCCTCTATCTTCGACCACGACGCGCACCGCATCTGCTTCGAGCGCGGTGGAGAGTGTGATTGTGGTTCGCTCCGGGCTGTACTTGATCGCGTTATCAACCAGGTTGGTCACGACCTGCGTGATCAAACTGCGGTCTGCCGCTACCGGCGGCAACTTTGCGCCATCCTTCTCGATCAGGCGGATGCGCTTTTTCTTCGCTACCGGCTGGAAGTTGGTGACCGTCTCGCGTACTACATCGTCAAGCATCAGCGGGACTTTCAAGACGTCCTGCCGGTCTCCCGCCTCGAGTTTAGTGACCGAGAGGAAGGTGTTGATCATCCGCGACAGGCGCTGCGATTCATTGTTGATGATCGAGAGATACTCACGCGCGTCGGCCGGAATCGTCTCATCAATCAGCAACAATTCGGCGAAGCCGTTGATACTTGTGATCGGCGTGCGAAGCTCGTGCGCCATCAGCGAGATCATATCGCTCTTCAGCTTTTCATATTCCTTGATGCGCGTCACGTCGCGCACGGTGACGGCAAGGCAGAGCGGCTGCGGGACCGCCGTGTCGCTGATGCCTTCGCGCTCCGTAACGAGCGCGATGCGCAATTCAAGAGTCTGATTGCGATCTGCGAATGGCAGTTCGCGCTCATAGGCATCGCCGGTCTGAAGCACGCGCCGCACAGCGATGGACGGCTCATCGAAAACGCCGGTGCGAAAGCGATCCAGCAGACCGAACAGATCGAGCGCGCGACATTCTTCGACGTCGAGCCGTGCGGCGCGAAGCATCGGCGCGTTTGTGTATGCGAGCGTGCCATCGAGGTACGCCACCGCATGTCCGTCAGAGGCTTCGGAGAGCACGTGCGCGGCGAAGCTTTGCTCTGTCAGCAGGCCGCTCACCACGCGGAAAGATTCGAAACGCTGCTCGGCCGCATGCGTGGAAAAAAGGGTCGTCCAATCCTTCTTGACGGCTTGTGTGCGGGCCTCGTCGCGTTGAAGATCGCGCGCCAGTTGCGCGCTCACGTTCGTCAGTAGCGGGCGATCATCTTCATCAAAATTATTACGCAAGCGGATCAGTAACGCGCCGACCGCGCGGTTTTCATGTCTCAAGGGCAGAGCGACGCTGGCCGGCCCCGCCGAATTCTCCCTCGTCTGCGAGAGAGAAGTTGATGCCTGGACAGCCAGCTCTCTGGTGGTGATAGCGCGCTCACACAGCTGCACACCATCACGCCACGCCGAGTTGCGATTAGCTTCCGAGCCGCCTCCATTGGCAGAGGGCCGTAAACGCGCCGCCGGGGCCAGCATGCCCGCTTTATCCATGGAGAAGACGACCGCTTCATCAAGCGGCAGCACGCTATCAAGCAGTTTCAGACCGCTCATTAGACGCTCGCGCGCTTCGCGGCCTTCTATGTCAGACGCGTCCGAAGCGACTCGCCGCAGGTTGCGTGTGAGCGCCGCGTCCACGACTGATAACCGCCACACTTGCGCGGCCAATCCGGCCGCGAGCGCGGCAAGCATGACCGGCGCAAACAGGAGGTCAGTTTGTAAAAAGCGCGCGACGACGAGGCTGATGATATATAACAGAACAAGCGCGGCGGGGATAAAGACAGACGCCCGCCGCCCGCCCAGACGGTCGATCGCGAAACCGGCACCAAGGCCCGCTCCGATGATTGACAAGAGCGCGATCCACAGCCGAGGGGGGGCAATCGCAACCCCTGTCCCCTTGTTGAAACTAAGAGCCGCCTCGAGAGAGGCCAGCACGCCCGCATACCAGAGGGCGGCGATAAAAAGGCCGGCGGCCAGCGAAAGCGCGACGCACACGCAGAGCGACTTTACAGAGGGTGTAGTTAAGTTTTTCAAGGCTGTGGTCGCGATTCTCTCGTAGTTGAGATCAGATATTAACGGGGGTAGGCTCTGAAGCTGGACCGCCGGAACATGAGCGGCGATCAAAAAGAATATACAATGAAAAGCGATGTTTAAACAAGGGGTTTCCTCAGAGAACTGTCATGAAGGGCGGGCGACCGCAGCTTTTACAAGGGATCGGCAAGTTTTAGAGGGCGGCAAGGGCGTTGAGCAGGTCTTCCTCCTCATCTGCGGCGACCGTGCGCAGGTCAAGCATAACGCGATCTTCAGAGATGCGCGCGATAATCGGTGGGCGCCCCAGCCGGAGGGTTTCTTCGAGCGCGCTGGCGGAAAGCTTTTCGTGGGTGAGGGTGAGAAGAGCGGTTGGCGGATGTGTGGTCGGCGCGGAACCGCCGCCGATAGCTGAGAGACCTGTGATGACCTCAAACCGGAGGGAACTGGTGGCGAGACGGCGCGCGCGCCGGAGCCGCCGCCCGAACGCCCGCGCGCGTTTTTCAACTGCGCCGCGCGACTCCGTAAGCATGCGCAGCGCCGGCACTTCCGTGAAAGAGGCGCCGCGGCGATGCGCGTCAAGTGTGGCTTCAAGCGCGGCGAGGATGAGTTTATCGACACGCAACGCGCGGTAAAGCGGATGCTTGCGCAACATTTCGATCAACTTACGGCGACCGACAATGAGGCCGGCCTGCGCCGCACCGAGCAGTTTGTCGCCGCTAAAGGACACGACGTCAGCACCGCTCATGAGCGACTCGCGTATGACGGGCTCGCCTTCCAGCCCGTATGGGCGTAAATCCAGAAGCGCGCCCGATCCGGCGTCTTCGTAGAGCGGTAGTCCCGCGTCGTGGGCGAGCGCGGCGAGTTCGGCGAGAATCGGCGTGGCGGTGAATCCGACGATGCGATAATTGGAAGGATGGACGCGCAGCACAAGGCGCGTTCTTTCGGTGATGGCGCGCTGATAGTCTGCGAGGCGCGTACGATTGGTAGTGCCGACCTCGATCATGTGTGTGCCGGATTGGGCCATCACATCGGGAACACGAAAATCTCCGCCGATCTCCACCAGTTCGCCACGCGAGACGATGGCTTCTCCATCACGCGCGATAGCCGAGAGTACGAGCAAGGCTGCCGCCGCGCAGTTATTCACGACGAGTGCGGCCTCGGCGCCCGTCAGTTCGATGAGCAGTTCTTCAACGCGCGCCCCGCGCCGTCCACGGCCGCCCGTCCGCAGGCTGTATTCAAGCGTGCAGTAACGCGCCGCCTCTTGAGAAATGGCACGACGCGCCGCCTCTGACAGAGGCGCGCGCCCCAGGTTGGTGTGAAGGATGACGCCCGTCGCATTGATGACGTGGCGAAGCGACGCATCTTCTTCGCCGTAAACGGCCCGCTCCAGCCGGCGGGCGGCTTCGGCCAGCAGCGCCTCGCGTGAGGAACCACCGTTTGACGTACCACTCACTTTCCCCGCGTGCGCCTGCATCTCCGCGCGCAACTCCTCCGTGACGGCGCGCGCCAGCGCGGCGAGGTGCTGTGGACCTGTGCGTTCACACAGGGAGCGCGCTTCTGCCGTGCGTAGGAGCGTATCAACGGAGGGCAGTGCGCGTAGGAAGGCGAGGGGGCGCGATGCGTATTCGTCGGTCATAAACAAAGGTCTAGATCATCTGCCAATATTTTTACTAACCGGGCGGCGTCAGCCGGCCGGCGAGCGTGTATTCTATGCCCATCGGCGGATCATTGACTACTTTGCGCCTCCAGGCGCCCTCGTCCGCCAACGGAAATCATATTGATTGACACTCATGTCTCGAAGCGCCTAGACTGAATTCATGGGCGCACTAGAGCGCAAGGTGAGGAGAATTGCAACGCCGTGCCGATTCGGGATAACAAGTTTGCGCGCCGGGCGAAACAACGCGATAAGAAGACGATCGTACGCGATGCGCAGCCGACGGTAGAGGAGCAGCTCAGCCGTCTCGAAGAGGATATTCGCCGCCTCAAGGTGGAGTTCGATATCTACTTCAACGGCGGGGGTAAACGAC
>JANOGZ010000144.1:0-4473 GCA_031406255.1 Pyrinomonadaceae bacterium
CTACAAGGACCTTGTAGGAAGATCCATGTTCAATGAAATCAAATTGCTCAGTACCAAATTCCATATCTTGGTTGTCTTGTTCAATGAATTCAAGGATCTGGTTGTACAAAAGAAATTCACCCGGCAGCTCCCTGTCAGAAAGCCCGGCGATTGATCTGCGCGGTCATCAGTACGAGCTTTTGTTCGAAATGACCACGCAACTGCTGGCCGCGCACAAGCTGGACGAGCGTTTGCTGCTGACGCTCGATACGGCGACCTCGGGTCTCGGCTACACGCACGCCGCGATGGCGCTCCTGGAGAAGCATAGCGCGCTGTTGCGCATGCGGATGGCCGTCGGGTTTCCCGACGACGAGGCGGTCTCGAAGATCGAAATGCCGCTTGATTCCAACGCGCCATACGTCTCGATCGTCCACGACGGCCGCCCGGCGTGGATCACACGGAATGGCGAGAACACGGCCGTGGATTTTCTCAACAGCCTCGGCTGCGAGACGGACCTGCTCGCGCTCCCGATCTTCGGCGGACAACTGCCGGCCGGGAAATCCGAAGGCGACTTCGCGCGCCGCCCATACAAAGACGATAGCTACTGGATGCCGGAATCAATGTGCCTCGGCGCGATTTATATCGGCGTTGATAAGCATGAGATGGATGACGCGCGCTTCAGCATGCTGGCGCGCTTTGCCGACCGGGTCGGCGTCATCATCGCCTCGACCATTCAGACGGAGCGTCTGGCAACAACCGTCGGCAAATTGCAGCGCGAGCGCCAGTGGATGGAATCGATCATGAAATCGGTGGCCGATCCGATCGTGCTCACCAATCTCGATAATGAGATTCTCCTGCAGAACCGGCGCGCCGAAGAGTTCTTCAGCGGCTCGAAGAATGCGAGCGAGGGCAAGCGGCGGGCGCTGGAGATGAACGACCTGCTGTTCTCCGCGTATCTATCGAGCGCCGCCGTCTCTTCGACCGAGGTGATCGGCCGGGACCTGTCGCTGGTTGATCCGCTCGAAGGCTCTGATATCCACTTCGAAGTTATCTCAACCCCGGCGCTGAACGTGCGCGGCGAGCGCATCGGTCTCGTCTCGATCTTTCGCGATGTCACGGATTTGCGCCGGGCGAATGAAGAACTGGCGCGCAACTTCGGCAAGCTGCAGCAGGCCGAGTCCGAGGCGCGGCGCGAACGTGACCGGCTCGATATGATCCTCGAAAACGTCGGACGCCCGGTCGTCGTATGTGATTCCGGAGGCAATTTCATCCTGTTCAATGCGCGGGCCGAGCGCCTCTTTCAACAGGAAGATGCCTCTCGTCCACGCGCGGCGCGCGCGGTTCGCGCCAATTCCGTGAAACTCACCTCCTTCATCTCCGGCCTCGCGTCCGCGACCGAGACCGGACGGCAGGCCGAGATCGAACTGCTCGATCCCGAAACAGGCGAATCCCTGCCGATGGAGATCACTTCCGCTGAAGTGATGGATGCCAAGGGCGAAGTGACAGCGGTCGTTTCGATCCTGCATGACCTGTCGGAGATACGCGAACTGGAGCGCCGGCGCGTCGAGCAACAACTCTTCGAATCAGAGAAGCTGGCCGCGGTCGGACGCCTGGCCGCCTCGATCGCGCACGAAGTCAACAACCCGCTCGAAGCGATCAAAAACTCTCTGTACCTTTTGCAAACCAGCAAGGATCCATCCACCTACACCCGTTTCCTCGATGTCGCGCGCAAAGAGACCGAGCGCGTCTCACACATTATTCGCCAGATGCTCGGCTTCGCGCGGCGCTCGGGTGAGGTCGAATGGGTAGACGTCAATCAGGTGCTGGAAGAGACGATGGTTTTGATCGAGAAAAAGCTGCGTCAGTCAGGCGTTCGCATCGTCAGGGAATTCGAGGATGAACTGCCCCGCGCGCGCGCCCGCGCGGACCAGATGCGCCAGGTGTTTCTCAATCTGATTCTGAACGCGCAGCAGGCCATCGAAGGAGCGGGCGAGATCAAGATCAAAACAGCGCGTTACCCGCAGGCGCTGCAACCCTCCATCTCGATCCAGATCAGCGATACCGGGCGCGGCATCGGCGAGAATGAGCTGGCCCGTATCTTCGTGCCGTTCTTCTCGACGCGCACCAAGGGAACAGGTCTCGGCCTGTGGGTCACCCAGGATATCGTGCGGCATCACGGCGGGCGCATCGAAGTGACGAGCGTGGAGAACAGGGGAACCACTTTTAATATTATTCTCCCGATTGATTCGCCGATGCTGGAAAATGATGTTAAGCAGCAATAACAATACCGGCCGTGATAACGGCGACGGTCAGGGAGCGGCATGGCAACGCCACATCCTCGTCGTTGACGATGAGGAGAATGTGCGCGTCACGACCGCCGCCATCCTCGAGCAGGAAGGCTACACGGTTGAGACGGCGAGCGATGGGCGCGAAGCGCTGGAAAAAGTGGCGCGCGGCAATTACGATCTGGTGCTGACAGACCTGCGCATGGAGGATATGGATGGCAGCACCCTGCTGACCGAACTCCACGCCAGGTATCCGCACATCGTCACGGTGGTGCTGACCGGGTACGCATCCATCGAATCTTCGATCGACGCGCTCAGGCAGGGTGTTTACGATTATCTGGTCAAGCCCTGCATCGTCGATGACCTGAAGCGGACGGTGTTCCGCGCTCTTGAGCATCAACACCAGCGCCTGCGCATCACGGAGCTGTCAAGTCCGGTGGTAGAAATTTGGGACGGTATTCTGCTGCTGCCTGTCGTCGGCACGCTCGACGATGCGCGCGCGGCGCAGATGTCCGGCGCGATGCTGGAGAATATCCGGCTCAAGAGCGCGCAGGTGATCATCATTGATATCACAGGCTGCACGGTAGTGGACACCTATACGATCGCGCACCTGATCAACACGGTTCGTTCAGCGCGCCTGCTCGGAGCGCAGACGATAATCACGGGCGTCAGTGCGATGGTGGCAACCAACCTTGTCCAACTCGGCATTGATCTTCAAGGTATCGTGACCCGTCGGCGCCTCGTCGACGGGCTCCGCGTCGCCTTTGAATTCGTCAATCTGACGGTCAAGTCGACGGCCGCAATACATCAACAATCGTCTAACAGCCGAAGCTAATGGCTAATCTCGGGGCTTTCGTTTCCTTCCATGACTTCGTTCGCCGACACACCGGAAACCATCACACGCGAAACCGCGCGGCTGCTGGTGGTTGATGATGAGGAGAGTGTTGCGCTCACCATCAGCGAGGTCTTGCGCCAGGAAGGGTACGAGGTCGAGACGGCAGCGAGCGGACGGGAGGCGGTCGCTCGACTGCGCGGGACGCCCTATGATCTGGTGCTCACGGATTTGCACATGGAGGATGGCGACGGGATCTCGGTGCTCTTAGAGCTTCGCGGCCGTCTCCCGTTTACGATTGCGATTGTTTTGACCGGGTTCGCTACGGTCGAATCGGCCATCGCCGCGCTGCGTCAGGGCGCATACGATTATCTCGTCAAGCCTTGCATCATCGAGGAGCTAAAGCACACGGTCAAGCGCGGCCTCGAACATCGCCGCCTGATTCTCGCCGAGCAGGAAGCGCGCACATCTCTCGAACAATTGAATCGCGATCTGGAACGCCGCGTGATGGAACGAACGAGCCAGTTGCAGCGCCTTAACCTGGAACTGGTTGAAGCCGGCCGCGCGAAGGATATTTTCCTCGCCACGCTGTCGCACGAGCTGCGCACGCCGCTCACCCCCGTGCTCGGATGGGTCAATCTTCTGCGATCAAGCAGCGGCGATGAAGCGATGTGGACCCAGGGGCTTGATGCCATCGAGCGCAACGCGCGCCTGCAGGCGCGTCTGGTTGACGACCTGCTCGATATCTCGCGCATCGTCTCCGGCAAGCTATACCTTGACTGGGAGCCGGTCGATTTGGGCGCCATTGCGCGGGCGGCCGTCGAGACGGTGCGCGCCGCGGCGTCAGCGCGAGACATTACGCTTGAGGTCGAGTTGCCCCCCGAACCGATTGTCGTACAGGGCGCTCCGGTGCGTCTCGAGCAGATCGTGTGGAATCTTCTTTCAAACGCCATCAAGTTCACAGATAAAGGCGGGCGGGTGAATCTCCGCCTGTTTAAGGAAGGGCCGGAGGCGCGGGTCGTGGTGACGGATAACGGGGTGGGTATCGCGCCGGAATTTCTGCCCCACGCCTTCGAACTCTTTCGCCAGGCCGACGGCACAACCACACGGCAACACGGCGGGCTCGGATTGGGGCTGGCGATCGTGCACGCGCTGGCCGAACTGCATCGCGGATGGGTCAGAGCCGAATCCGAAGGGAAGGGACGCGGGGCGCGCTTTACCTTCGCCATGCCCTGCACCGCTTCCGCGCCTGAAGAGCACGAAGTGCGAGCTTATACCGCCGAGCCTTTTAAGGTCGTTTCGCCGGTGCTGGTCATCGAAGATTCGCCCGAGACGCTCACCATGCTCGAGATGGTGCTGGCACGCAAAGGCTGCTAT
>JANOGZ010000446.1:0-16981 GCA_031406255.1 Pyrinomonadaceae bacterium
TTTTTTTCCCCCGGTTCCGTTCTGGGCCTTATATTGTAGCCCGCCCCCCTTGGGCAAAAAAACGGCGGGCGCGTGTGTTATTTTCCTCCCCACCCCCGCCGATCTTTTTTCGCCCTTCGAGGGCCTTCCTAATATCCATGCCCTCGACGCTTCCGTGCGAAACAAATAGCATCCGAGTGTTTTTGCGTATTGATCGTCATCCACTATAATGGGTCTGTCCGCTTTTTCATGATCCACCGAACAGCCAATCCTTCAGAGGGACGAGGGATCAGGTGAAACCCAGAGGAGGTGTGCCCGTGCGCAGACGCATCGTTTTCTCATCTTTCGTCGCTTTCATTCTGGCCATCGGTCTGCTGACGCCATTGACCGTCGGCGACACGATGAATGGGGATGCTACAGCGTCTACCTCCACCGTGAATGCTCAGCCGCCGGGCGGAAGCGGCGGCTCAAAACAGGGCGGCAACTCTTTCACGCGCGTGCTCACCGCTCCTTTCAGGGCCCTTGCCCGACTCTTCGGCGGCGGAAAAAAGAAGGATAAGGCCGAAGGTGTGGCGAAAGATGCGAAGAAAATCGAAAGCACGGAGGAGACGAAACCAGCCGCTGGCGTAACGGCCACCGCCGTCGAGGCCCGCCCTGAGACAAACGCGGCGGTGGTTGAGGCTCCCGCCGCAGGTGTCCGTCCGCCGGAAAGCGCAGGGCGGCGCGTGCGGAGCATGCCCTCACCTTCGGTTAAGAAAGATAAAAGGCTGCCGGAAAGCGCGACGCTCCCCGGCGGCGCGTCGGGCACTTACCCTCCGGGCGTGTGGAAGCCGGTGATTGAAGGCGCGGGGCCTGATTCTCTCTCGCAGGGACGCGCGCTGCTCGAAAATGGCTACCTGAATGAAGCGATTGCGGAGCTTTCGATCGCCGCCTCGGTCGGGCCGGATTTGCTCGAAGCCAATAATCTGCTGGGATTTGCCTATGATCGCCGGGGTCTGCATAAGCAGGCGATAGAGTGCTACGAGCGCGCTCTGCGCGCCGCGCCGAAGGACGCGCGGACGCTGAATAATCTCGGCTACTCGCTGTATATGGACGATAATTATCGCCCGGCGCTCGATCGCCTGAAACAGGCGGCGCGGCTGATACCCAATGATCCGCGCATCCTCAACAACCTGGGACTGGCCCAGTGTCGCGTCGGCAAATTCGATGATGCTTTTAAGAGCTTTGCGCGCGCCGGCGACGAATATACGGCGCGGCTCAAAGTCGCGGAACAATTGCAGATTGTGGGGCGCGATACGGAAGCCATCAAGCACTACACGGCGGCGCTGCGTCTGCAGCCCGCTTCGCCCGTCGCCCTGGAAAAGCTCGCCGACCTCTACCAGCGCACCGGAAGAATCAGTGAGGCCGAAGCCATGCGTCGCGCACTGGATAAGGCGGCGCCCAGGCCCGGAAATAAATCGACCACCGCGACCGGCGGTGGCGGCGGTGGTATCTGAGAAAGAATCTCCATTTCACGGTCATGGCCCGCCGCAGCCTGGCTCTCGCGTAGAGTCAGATGCGGCGGGTCAGATTGTAATCCCGCAGGCGACGATAGAGCGTGGAAGGCGAGATGCCGAGCACTTCGGCGGTCTTCCCGCGGTGCCAGCCCGTCTGTTCGAGCGCCGCGAGTATCTGCTGCCGCTCCATTTCACGCAGCGGAACCGATCCCGAAGAATTTTGTGTCTCGCTGACGGCGCCCGCTGGTGCTCCCGCCGCCGCCGGCGCCGGCGCCGGATTGACGATCTCCGGCGGCAGCTCTTTCGGTGTAATCCGCCCGTTATTGGCGAGCAGCAGCGCGCGCTCCAGACAATTACGCAGCTGTCTTACATTGCCGGGCCAACTATAGGTCTTGAGCGCGGCGAGCGCCTCGGGCACCAGTTCGGGAGGATGCAGGCCGCCGAGCTGCTTTAGTAGATGATGCGCCAGCGGTTCGATATCTTCGGGTCGCTCACGCACCGACGGAAGATGGATCTGAAATCCGTTGATGCGGTAGAGCAAATCGGCGCGGAACGTGCCATCGCCGATAACCTCGTTAATGTCACGGTTCGTCGCCGCAATGATCCGCACATCTACCTGTACTTTGCGCACCGCCCCGACACGATAAAAGGAATGCGTCTCGATGGCGCGCAGCAGTTTTGATTGAAGCTGCGGGGGCAGTTCCGTCACCTCGTCGAGAAAGAGCGTGCCGCCGTCAGCGAGCTCGAAGAGTCCGAGCTTCCGCCCCTTGGCGCCAGAGAAGGCCCCCGCCTCATGGCCAAACAGTTCCGATTCAAGAAGCGTCTCCTGAATCGCCGCGCAGTTCAGGTCAATGAATGAAGCATCCGCGCGATTCGACAGACGATGAATCGCATGCGCGACGAGCTCCTTTCCGGTACCGGATTCGCCCGTAATCAAAACGGAAGCATCCGAAGGCGCGACGCGATCGACAAGCCGTAGCGATTCGCGCATCGCATCCGAGACATAGACGATCTCCGGCGTCTCCGACTGCCGCGCCGCGAGCGCCCGCAGGCGTTGATTCTCGACGCGCAGACGCCTCTTTTCCGTCGCTTGCTTAACCAGCGCGTCGAGTTCCGTGATGCGGTAGGGCTTGGAGAGATAGTCATAAGCGCCGAGTTTCATCGCTTCGATCGCCGTCTCGACGCTCGCCACGCCGGTGAGCATGATGACCTCGGGCGGGTTGGGCCGCTGGTGCACGCGGCGCAGCAGTTCCATGCCGTCCATGCGCGGCATGTTGACATCGCACAGCAGCACGTCCACCGCGTTCTCTTCGAGCAGGCGCAGCGCGGCCTCTCCGTCTGCCGCAACGCGGACTTCATGGCCCAGTCGTTGAAGCTCTTTCTGAATCACCAGCCGCAGATTGGTTTCATCTTCGGCCACTAGAATTTTTGTTGGCTGCGTGTTGCTCAAGCTGCTTGATCTCCGTCGTCTCGTGAGATGGCCGGAAGCATCAGGGTGAAAGTCGTCCCATGTCCGACGTGTGATTCGACACTGATGCGCCCGCCGTGGTCTGCTACAATACCATAACAAACGGCCAGGCCCAGTCCTGTGCCGCGTCCGACCTCTTTTGTGGTAAAGAAGGGATCAAAAACCCTCGCCATGTTTTCCTGCGGGATTCCGACCCCGGTATCGCTCACTTCGACGACTACCCCGACCCCCTTATTGTACGCGCGCAGCGTCAACGTGCCGCCTTCCGGCATCGCGTCAATGGCGTTTTCGGCGAGCGTAATCAACGCTTGCTGCAACTGCCCTTCATCGCCGGAGACGGGCGTGAGTCCATCGGCCGTCTCCACGCGAAATTCGATTCGCTCGCCGCGCCGCTGGTGAATGAGAAGGCGGCGCGCCTTCGCGATGATCTCTTCGAGCTGAACGGGCGCATGCTGCACGGCGCGCGCGCGACTGAAATCCAGCAGCCCGTTGGTGATCGTTTTGCAGCGAAAAGCCTCGTTACGAATCAACTGCAGATACTCATCCAGATTATCCACTTCCGGCGATGAGCCGAAGGCGCCTTCCGCGACGCGCGATTCGAGCGCCTCGGCGCACGCTGAGATGGTCGCCAGCGGATTGTTGATCTCATGCACGACGCCTGCCGCGAGACGCCCGACGGCGGCAAGCTTTTCGGCGCGCGCCACCGCACGGTTCGCCTCGACGCGCGCCGTGATGTCTTCGCCGACTGTAATCACGTGCGAGACGCTATCGCCTTCGGCCCGCATCGGGATTTTACTCACCAGCCAGTGTTTGGTGCCACCCTCGGGCGTCGCAGTTTCCTGTTCAATGCGTTCGATCCGTCCCGTTGCGAAGGCGCGCGCAAACTCGCTTTCGAGAATCCGGCGCGGCTGCCTGGTCAGCACTTCGAAAATATTGCGGCCGAGCGCAAGCTCGCGCGCGATCCCCTGCCCGCCCAGTTCGCGATTGCGATTCCAGGCGACGACGCGGTAGTCGTGATCCACGGCGTAGAGCGAGATCGGCAGGCTGTCAATGATCGCTTCCGTGAAACGCCGCTGCGCTTCGGCTTCGGCCGTCCGGCGCTCGACTTCCTTGGCAAGGCTAATCGATGTTGTGCGCGCGGCTTCGTAGAGCGAAGAGATGTGCGCCGCCAGCGCGGCCTGCTGCGCGGCGGCGTCCACCAGGCGACACTCAGTCACGCCACACTCTTCAGCGCGATCAAAGGCGACGACGAGCGCGCCGAGCGCGCGGCCGTCGAAGCGCAGCGGCGCGGCATACTCCACCGTGTGTTTTTCATCGTGAAGGAAGAAGTCTTCTTTCCGCTCGATGCGGAGCGAAGCCGGCGGCGCTGAAGCGAGCCAGCGACGGAGCTTTGCGGAGTTGATCAGCGAGACGCCCTCCGCGCTTCCCTCGCGATCAAACACGCAGATGGCAGCGTCGTCGCTGCCGTTTATGCCCTTCTCCACCACCGCCGCACACAGCGCGGCATTGGCTCCTTCATAAGTTGCGCCCGCCACTCGCCGCACGACCTGCGAGGGTGCGAGCGCGCAGAGCAGCCCGCGCCCGAGATCAGCTAAAAATCCCAATTCACGATTGCTGCCGACGAGCGCCCGCTCGCGTTGCGCGGCGACCAGATGCGCGCCGACACGGGAGAGGAGTTCGCGCGGGGTGGAGGGTTTGACGACAAAATCATCCGCTCCGGCGGCGAACGCTTCAACCTTGCGGTCTTCGCTGTCGTGCGCGGAGATGACGATGATCGGCAAACTCTTGGTCGCCCCCTGCGCGCGCAGCAAGCGGCAAAGGGAGAGGCCGCTCACGCCCGGTAATTCGATGTCGAGCACGATCAGATCGCAATGCTCCTGATGCAGCGTGCGGAGCGCCGCAGGAGCATCACCGACAGGAATCACCCGATGCCCCCCGCTCTCAAACGTCCGGCGCAGGCTGCGGAGCGCACGCGCATCGTCGTCGACGACGAGCAGCGTCGCACCCTTATTGTTACCGCTCAGAGGAATTGACATGCTTGCAGTCCTGAAGCGCTGGAGCCCGTCGCGCAGACGAGCCGGGGGCAAGCTAACCAGCGGGCGCAACTCTAATGTATGACAAACCGGCGCCTCACGGCATTACTGCCGGAGCGCACACACGGGCCTCACTAGAATTGAAAGCGATGGCGAGTCGGTTTGTCAAGAACATAGAACAATGAGGATGCCGGGTGTGGTCTCTGACCCACGCCCGTTTCCTCTTGTTTCGCGCCTATTTTTAATTAATGGCCGATGAAGCGAGATCACCCGTGCCCAGCCGGACCGCCTGCCCGGACGCCGTCTGACCCTGCTTTTTATGGTTGAATTTGACCGCGTACATCGATTCATCAGCGGCGATCAGGAGCTGATCGAGCGTCTCACCGTGCACGCCGAAGGAGGCCGCGCCGACGCTGATGCCGACGCGCGCGTGCTTATCAGAACGCACATAGAGGGAGAATCTTCCGATGGCTGTTTCGATGCGCTCACGCAATTCATCAACCTGCGCGGTGTTCAGATCCTGCATGATCGCCACAAATTCATCGCCCGCATAACGCGCCAGGAAATCGTATTCACGCAGCTGCGCCTGAAGTATGCGCGCCACTTCGCGCAGCATTTTATCTCCGGTCTGGTGTCCGAATGTGTCGTTGACCTGCTTGAAACTATCGAGATCGAGCATGATCACCTGAAAGGGCTGCCCGGTGCGGTGCGCGCGCGCCACTTCCTGCTCGAAACGCATATACATCGCGCGCGCGTTCGGCAGTCCGGTAAGCGTGTCGGTCAGAGCATTGGATTCGGCCTGGGCATGATGAACGGCGTTGGCGAGCGCGTCGGAGGCGAGCCGTGCGACCGTGTCGAGCAGGCGCGTGTGCTCATCCGTATAGCGGTTTCGTTCGGTCGCATAGATGGCCAGCGCGCCGAGCAGGCGCTCGCCTTTGATGAGCGGCAGCGCCACCATCGAACGATACTCGCTGCCGGGCGCGAGCGCGACGCCAGCGAAATCAAGCATCGGATCAAACTGGCTGGCCGCACTGCGATTGGCGAGGGCGAAGCCGACAGCGCCTTCGCCGAGCGCGACGCACCGGCCGCTGAGCGCTTCGGCGTTGCGCCCGGCCACATGCGCGGTCGTCGCGTAGCCCTTCAGCTCATCGTAGAGATAGACGATGCAGGTTTCGAATGGAACGATATGACCGACCTTGTTGACCAGCACAGAAACCGTGTCCTGAATATCGAGCGATGAGCCAAAGGTGCGCGCGATCTCATAAAGCGAATAAACTTCACGGTGGGCATTCTTGATTTCGTCCAGATAAGCGGGCGACGCCAGAGAACCGCGCGCCGACATCGTCGCCTGCTGCGTCGCGGCGCCTCCTGCTTCGACCAGCGCGCGCGAATCGCACTCTTCGCTCGTGAAGCCGTGATGGTTCAATCCCATCGCGGTGATCTCGCTTACGAAAGCCGGCAGATGCTCGAGGAAAAGTTCGACGACGCGCGGATCGAAGTGTGTGCCGGAGCCGCGCTGGAGCAGCGCGCTCGCCTCCTCGGGCGACATTCCGGGACGATAAGGTCTGTCCTCGCGCACCGAGTCAAAGCAATCGACGACGGCGAGGATGCGCGCGGTGAGAGGAATCTGCTCACCCCGCAGGCCATCGGGGTAGCCGGCTCCGTTCCACTGCTCGTGATGGTGACGCACGATCGGCACCACCGGATACGGAAAGCTTACTCTTTCAAGTATCTGCGCGCCGACCAGAGTGTGAATCTTTATCCTTTCAAACTCGGCCGGAGTGAGCTTGCCGGGCTTGTTCAGGATATGATCGGGCACCGCGAGTTTTCCGACGTCGTGCAGTAGCGCGCCGGCTCCGAGGGCTTTGATCTCGTCGTCGGAGAGACCCATCAGCTTACCCAGACGTGCGGTGTAGTGTTGCACGCGCCGGACGTGACAATGCGTCGTCTGGTCTTTGGCATCAATCGCGGTGGCCAGCGCTTCGACGGTCGCGAGGTGGACGCGGCTCATTTCCGCCGCCTCACGCGTTTTTTCGTTGACGCGCTCGAAATAAATCTTATAGGTCGCATACGTCGCGACGATCACCGGCACGCTCAGCAAAACATAAGGCAGACCGAAATTAAAAATGGCTTCATAGATCAACCCGGCTGCGATCGCCGCAGCGAAGAAGGTCCACGACGTCCACAGGTATCCATCCCGCCAGAACTTCCAGATCGAGCGCCGGCTCTTTAAGGCGGGTAGCGTGGCGGCCGTAATGCCGTTCAGAAAATACTGTAGAAGCGCCATCAGAACCAGCGGGATCAGCAACTGTCCGAAATCGATCGAGACCGCTCCGAGGGGATTCTGTTTGATCTGTGCGTAATTAGCGAGCGTCAGGTAGAAGGCATTGCTGGCGATGAACACCGTCAGCGCCATTACCGCAGGCGCGATCAACCAACTCGTCACGCGCCTAGTCGAACGCACCGCGCTGACGGAAGAATCAACCATGCCGAGCACGACCGCCGCGGGAACGCCGAAAAAGATCGCGCCCAGGAAGATGAACGTATCGCCGGCCGTGACACACGCGGCGGTTCCCGGAATGCGAATCGGATAGGAGCTTGAAACGACGACGAGGAAGATGAGGCCGATAAACTGCGCCCACCGCAGGGGCGTGAAAGACAGACACTGGTAGAGGCCCCAGATGCCCGTCAGCGCCCCGGCCGCGACCATCACCGACCAGTAAGCCTTGGCGGCGCTGTTGTAATCCGACATTTCGATTAGTCTCACCCGCGTCCTCCAAATCACAGCCGGTGACTTCCGCTGCGTTCCTGCGTACAACTGCGCCGTCTTCTTTGCTCTGACGATCAAGCAGCGATGGCGCGGCATGAAAACCCGCTTGATTGAGCGCTGCCCTTTTGCTGACTACCCCATCTGACAAAACCTGCTGTCGATTTCCCGGAGTCGAGTTCTACGCTGAGGTGAAGGTTTTGTCTCTCTGGCCGGCGACAAACATCCAAGCGGAAAACACACCTCACCATTCTCAAAAAGAGCCACCGCTGAAAGCGTAGACCAGGAGCAATACGGTTTACGCTTTCAGCGACGGCCGGGGGCAAGCAGCAAGCGCGTGGCAATCGCCCGCTGTTCAGGGGTGAGAATTCGTTTCGGCGTCAATCGCGGATGGCTGGTCTTCCCGAAAGAAGATCGCTTCCGACTTTTCAAATTAGTGCGGCTTTTCGGGCTCCGTGCGGTGAGCCCGCGAAGCAGGTTGCTTCAAGCCGCGCTATTGCCTTAACAAGCACCGTGCCGCGCTTCTGTTTCGCCCATATCTGCTGGCAACTCCTTGAAACCATTTGCAGTTAATGGTGAGCGCGGGCGAGCCGGGGGGAACCCTTCGGCCGGGACAGTCAACGTGACAGGTCAAGTTGGTGATTCGGTCAGAATGCAGCGGTCCCTGCCATACCTGCGCGGCATTGTTAGTGTTGACAATCATCTGCGCGCGGGCGCACTCTCGTAAAATATTTTCATCTTTATCTTTTGTGAGACAGTAAGCTTTTGAAGCAAGCCGCGATCGGAAATGGGCGCACGGGCCAGCAGAGCGCGTCCCGGCCCGTCGGTTACATTGAACTTCTGCGGCGCAATCGAAACTTTCGGCAACTCTGGCTCGGACAGGTCGTCAGCCAGCTCGGCGACTGGTTCGATACCATTGCGGTCTACACGCTCGTCTTGCAGCTGACCGGCTCGGGCCGCGCCCTCGGGCTCGTCCTGGTCGCGCGTTTTCTGCCAAGCGTCCTGGCCGGGCCGCTCTCGGGCGTCATCGCCGATCGTTACGACCGTCGCACGATCATGATCGTCACCGACGTCCTGCGCGCCGGCGTCGTGCTCGGCTTCCTCTTCGTACGGCGCGCCGATCAATTGTGGCTCGTCTATGCGCTGACCGTTCTGCAATTGACGCTTTCGACGTTTTTTGAGCCGGCGAAAACGGCCGCCATTCCCTCGATCGTGGCAGAGCGCGAACTGATTCCGGCCAATGCCATCGCTTCGGTAACATGGTCGGTGATGCTGACGCTGGGTGCGGCGATCGGCGGCATCGTCACCGGGCGGTTCGGCACGGATGCCGCATTCGTGCTCGACTCGGTGTCGTATCTCGCTTCGGCCGCGCTGATCGCGCGGGTGCGCTTGCCGGAGCGTGCGCCGCGCGCGAAAAGCGGTGAAGCGACGCGACACGGGGTTTTCGGGGTGACGGATACGCTCGAAGGGTTGCGCTACGTGCTGGGGCGCCCGCGCGTGCTGGCGCTGCTGATGGTCAAGCCGGCATGGGGGCTCGGCGGCGGCATCCTGACACTGCTGGCCGTCTTTGGCGAAAAGATTTTTCCCGTGGGCGGCCGCGCCGCGACCGGGATCGGTGTGCTCTATGCGGCGCGCGGAATCGGCACCGCTCTCGGCCCGATCGCTGCCCGCCGGACAGGCGGCGAGACGCACCAGGGCATGCAGACGGCGATCGGCATCTCTTTTTTGATCGGGGGCGTCTTCTACATCGCTTTCGGGAGCGCGACCAACTTCGCGCTGGCACTCGTCGCGCTGCTCTGCGCGCACATGGGCGGCAGCGTCCTCTGGGTCTACTCGACGACGCTTCTGCAAAGCTCGGTCGAAGATGAGTTTCGCGGACGCGTCTTTGCCGCCGAGCTGGCGCTGCTGACGCTCACGCTCGCCGCCTCTAACTATGTGACCGGCGAGATGCTGGATCGCTTCGGTTATTCACCGCGCGCCGTGACGGTGATCATCGGTATCTTGTTCATGCTTCCGGGTGTGCTGTGGTTCATCACTCGGAAGTGGTGGAATGAAGCTCATCGGGCGCCGGAAGCCCGGAGCACATGACTTAACCCGCGACGAGAGGGGCGAGGGGGCGCGGCGCCCTAAATAACGCGTCTTTCGCAGAGCCATGATGAAGATCAAAGTAGGCGTGATGGGATCGGCCGGAGACACGCTGCACGATGCGGCGCTGGCCACGGTGCGCGAAAAGGCCGCGGCGCTGGGACGCGCGATTGCCGCGCGCGACCTTATCTTGTTGACGGGCGCAACCACCGGACTGCCATACCTGGTAGGCAAGGCCGCGCATAACGAGGGTGCGCTTCACGTCGGCATCTCTCCGGCCGGAAGCGTGCACGAGCACGTCTCGACATACAGGCTGCCGACGGATAACTGCGATCTTTTAATCTACACGGGTTTCGGCCTCAAAGGCCGTAATGTCGTCCTCGTCCGGTCATGCGATATTGTTCTCTTCATCTGCGGATCAATCGGCGCGCTCAATGAATTTACGATCGCTCATGATGAAGGGCGCGTGATCGGCTGTCTGACGGGGACGGGCGGCGTGGCGGACGAAGCGGCGCATCTTCTCCAAATATTCCCGAAGAAGACGGGCGCGCTCCTGTTCGAGGAAGATGATCCGGCGCGTCTGCTTGAGAGCTGCCTGGATGCGCGTGCGCGAAATATTTTGTGATTTTGAGACGTAAATTTTGAAACCAGGCGCGGAAAACTCGATCATCGCGCAGAGGGCGGGCGCGGAAGTTGCGGCCACCGAACTCGACCACGCGGAATGGGAGCGGGCGCAGCCCGTTGCGATCAGGCGCTACTGGTCGGGCGCGGAAGCACCCGTCGGGCGCCATGCCGAGGCGCGCATCATCTGGACGGAGACGGCACTGTGTGTGCGCTTTGTGTGCCGGCAGGAGGAGCCGCTGGTGATCGCCGAGGCCCCGCTCACCACTGATAAAACGATCGGGCTGTGGGAGCGCGACGTGTGCGAAATCTTTATTGCGCCGGAGGCGCGTGTGCCGGAACGGTACTTCGAATTCGAGGCCGCGCCGACCGGTGAGTGGTTGGATTTAGCGATTCACTGGAGAGCAGACGGGCGCGAAACTGACTGGCATTTCAATTCCGGGATGACCGCGGCCGGGCGCATCTCCACAGAAGAGCGCACCGTCATGATCGCGATGCGCGTGCCGTGGCGCGCGTTTTTCGAACGCGCGGAGCCGCCGCAGGCTAACGAGAGATGGCGTGTCAACTTGTTTCGCTGCGTCGGTGCGGGCGCGGGGCGGGGCTATCTGGCCTGGCGACCGACGCGCACGGAGCGACCCGATTTTCATCTCCCCGAAGCTTTCGGCTGGCTTTATTTCGACGCGTAGAGCCGACCTGAGGGTTTCCGCCCACCGAGAAGCTGACTGCTCAACTGAGCGTGCCGATGTATTCGGTGAAGCGCGCGCGGTCGGCCTCGCTCATTTCAATAATACGCACGCCGATCAGGTAACCCGTCTCGGGTGAGGCGGCATCGAGTTGTTCATAGCGCGCCGACGTGGCTTGAATTTGGAGCGGCCCGCCTGAAAGCTCGAGGGTGATCCTCAATTTACGATTCTCGCCGGTGAGATAGCTTACGCCGATGCGGATCGCCGGGACAACCAGTCCGAGCCCTGACATGCTGATATCGAGCGTGTGGCCTTTAAGCGAAGTCGGTCGCCCTTCAACGCCGCCGCCGCTGATTTTCGAATCGAGCAATGAGACGCTGAAAGGGAGGCGCGTTTGATAGCGGGGTTCGCGGCGACGATTACCGACGAATTCGCGCAAGCGTGCTGCAATGGAACGAACTAATTCCGGCATATCGCCATCCACCTCACAGGCAGCGTCTACCGAGAAGCACCGTCGGGGCCAGAGAGTGAGGCAACACTAAAAAAATTAGCGAACCGCGTGAGCGGTCACCGTAAAAACCCGTCGGGAGCAGACTCGATTGCCAGGAAAGCTCGGCCGGGGCCTTCGCGCTCGTCCCGCAAGCTATTGTAGCTGTCTGTCATGAACAGGCGCAATAAGAATCCAGGCCGACGCATGGTCGGCTCATGATGGGCTGGCGACCGCTCACATCCATATTTCAAAGCATCATGCCCGTGTGGACAGGTTCACGAAGTAAGCGGAGGCGCTCGTGCGCGCTGGCAAGTTCAAGTAAAGAGCGACCACCCGGTCCGGGCTTTCAGTGTGAATTAAGGGGCGGGGCGCTTGCGGCTGAACTGCTCGCAAGCGCCCCGGACGGCTGTCGGTGTTCTTCCTCAATATAGAAATGCGAATCAGGAGTTGAAAATTTTCGGTATGAAAACAAAGGGCTTACGAAAACAACTTTCGAGACATTGCGTTGTTGACGCCTGTAAGTTGTTGATTCTTCGTACCAGATTCCAACTACTGATTCGCATGGTTATTTTGACCAATATCAGAGGAGCCTCTCAGGGGTGTTTCTCTTCCTAATGGGCCTCTCTCACGGGTAAGCTGTAGATGCCAGAGCGCCGCACCCTTCCAGATGAAGGATGCGGCGCTGTCTTCAATGACCAGGCGAGCCCTTGATCATCTGCCAGTGAGATGTGCCTCAGTTACTCTCCCTGTCACTGTCCTTGTCATCGTCCTTTCTGACATTTTCACATGGGGCGGAGGATGATGAGCGCCGCACGCCATCAAAATTTCGCCTGTTGTCAAAAACATTCACCAGGTAGGCGCACACAGCATTATTGCGCCCCACATTAGCGATGCCTGACGCAAAGCTGCCGCTGACGGTCGTCAGAAAAACCGTGCCGGAAGACTGGTCGGCAAATTGGATGCCGGTGCCGGGCATCGGCTGATTAGCTGTAGGGAAGCCGGTTTCGGCTGTCGCCCCCATGCGAAAACCGGTGCCATGAACCTCACTCTTGGCGATGGTGACCCGGGCATTATCCCTGATCTCGATACCGAAGTTGGTATTGTTTTCGATACGGGTATTCTCGATGGCGACGCGCGAATTGCCCAGCACCCGAATGCCGCTGGTCCAGTTTCGGCTGGTGACATTGCGAATCATCACATAGCGTGTGTTTGGGCAATTGACGATGATGCCCGGCGCGCCCTGTCGTACCCCGCTGTTCAGATCGCCTTGCCGCACGGCGTCAATGTTCGCCTCGACGCCGGGTCCGGCCTGCAGCGTCACGTTGCCGTTGGCGCACGTAATATTCACTACCTCAGTGAAGACGCCAGATGTGACGATGGTGACTCTGCTATTTTGATTGGCAGAGCCTGGTCGTGGTGCTGTTGCTGGGGGTACTATGTTGCCGATCGCTGCGTTGATCGTGCCAAAGACACGATCGACCTCATCATCGTCCTCGGCGGTGCCGATCCGGCCGTCGCCATCATAGTCACCGCATGTGCCGGGCGGCACAATCGTTCTCGCCGGGGGGTTGGCCATGTCGGGCACCGGGGTGGTGCCGAGACAGTTACCTTCGATAAACACCGGGTGATTGGCTGAAACATCAGTGGTGGCCCAGAAAACTGTGCCAGTTAAAACCATCATCACCACCAAGGCGAGAGAAGCCTTTCGCATGGTGCTGCGCATAAATATTCCAGGTGAGTATGTCATTGATTTTCTCCCGATGGGCTGGAGATTACGGCCTGCGGTCATTTCACCCAAAAAAAATATCCGCAGGGAGCGAAACAGCCTCAAATTAGAGACCCGCACCTTATCATAGCCGGATGGCCGCAACAAGATAGTCTCTCTAAAATTTCATGTGTCGAACTCACTGTTTCTCATACTTGAAAACAGGGTAGGCGCTTATCACCCTTTATAAGCACTCCACCCTGTTTTTGTGCGAATGTCCGGGTTAAAAAAAGTGGCGCGGGTGATGGACTATGAGGCGGCACGCATTTCTGCTCTTTCAAAGCGCATTATCAGGTAAAAATCGTGATCGGATGCATGGCAAAGCCCAGTAAGAGCGGTTCTCAACCATAGTATGTATAGGCAAAAGGGTTATTTTGACCAATATCAGGTGAGCCTCTCAAGGGGTGGTTTTCTCCCTGGATCCTACACTTCTGTAATTGTCAGTGCTTCCGCTGTCCTCCTGAGAATTGAAATCGGTACAGATCACCGTTGCACGAGATATAGACGGAACCTGTGGAGAAGTTTCCGACCCTGCTCACCCCAGATGAGCGGCCCAGCACGCTTGAAACCACATCCCCATGTGCGCCTTGTACGCTACATTACAGAAATCGTAAGCCTGAAGGATTAAATAGTCTCACAACACGATCCCCTGCGAGCAAAATGAATCTTGTATCCTATCTCAAGGAAACCAGAAGGGGTGCGTGCCCGTGCCGCTACTCCTGTTGAGGTACCGTGGAAGATAAGTGACGTAGACTATGGAGGGGAAACGATGAACGCTGGATCAGGTGGGATGCTGGGGACTGCGGCGGTGATCGGTTTGCTCTTGATCGGGGTGCTGGTTTTCCTAGGGCGGCGATCGCGGTTCGGGCGTCTGCCGGGTGACATCAGGTACAACGGCAAAGGCATGCGAGTATATGTCCCGCTCACCTCGATGCTGCTTCTATCACTGGTGCTCAGCCTGCTTCTGTATTTGTTCGGACGTTTCTTCTAATCGGGGTCAGGCTGCAGTCGCAGGCAAGCGACTGGCACATCACACCGTGTCTTTGAGCCAAACAGTTGCCTCGTGTAGCAAGGGATTGCCGCGCCGTTCGTAACACACGCCACCTATCTTTTTCTCTGCACGGATTCCCCCGTTAACTCCGAAGTTCTGGTGTTAGTACTATCCGCGCCCTCTGCGCCTGAAAAGCAGGAGCACGAGGACTATCATCACGAGAAGCCCCAGCCCGCCGGGCTAGAAGAATCAGCCGCCTCTACTGCTGTACCCGGCGACCACACACGCGGGCGGTGACACCAACACCAGCAACGTAATAAAGAAGATTCGCTTTATAGAGAACACCCTTCGACAGGACACACTTTCATTCACAACGCCTTCCAACAATACGATCACCCGCCAGGATCAATTATGCGAATCAGGAGTTGAAAATTTTCGGTATGAAAACAAAGGGCTTACGAAAACAACTTTCGAGACATTGCGTTGTTGACGCCTGTAAGTTGTTGATTCTTCGTACCAGATTCCAACTACTGATTCGCATTTATGGAATCAACACCCCGGTGATCGTCATTTTTTCGCGGGCCGGCCCTTGTACGGTTTGCCGCCGGTGTCTTTGCCGCTAATTTCTCCCGACTGATCCATATAGAAAGAGAGAAGGCCGGTGCGTCCATGCCGCACCGGTTCAGCTCCGGCCTTATAACCTTTCCCGTTCTTGCCGAGCGTGAGATGAAAGCGGTAGCCGGTTGATTCCGTCGTCTGGACGTCCTGCGGAACGAGTCCGGTCTGGATGAGCGTCGCGAGGTCAGCGAAGGCGCCACCATGCTGCGAGTTGTAGATGAACTGCGCGGTCGCGATCCGCCGGAGCAGGCTGTGCACCTCGGTGTGGTGCGTCTCGATACGGACTTTGAAAAAAAAGTCTTTGCCCGCGCCCTTAATGGCTTCCTGGCTCTCTTTATCGCCGAGGATCCATGTCCCATCCGCCGCGCGCAGCAGCGTGACCGGCTTGAGCGTGCCGGAGGCGTCCTCGCCCGTAAACTTTCCGAAAACGGTGGCCGTATCGCCGCTGATCTGCTCCCCGCTCACCTCGATCTTCTCCGGCACGACCCCCGCGATCTTTTCGAAGTCAGGGCGCAACTCGGCGAATTCTTCCGCGCTCAGAGTCTCAACCGCCGGTCGGTAGACGGACATCGCGAACGCCTCGCGAAAACGCTTTTCGCGAAGCGCTTTGTAAAACTCGCGCACAACTTCGGTCGGCGGGCGGGCGGCAGGAATTTGGGCCACCGCCGCCGTGCCACTACTCACGCATGAAGCGAGCGGCGAGAGGTGTAGCATTGAGACAAGGATGAGCGTGTTGAGCGAGCGATAAAGTAGTGTCGGTCTGTTCACGAAAGAACATCCTCAGTGTTCACGAAGATATGCGGCGCGCCGCAGCAGGGGCGAGCGCGCCGCATATCCTATAGAGGCTTGCAAAGTGCGAACGGTTGCCTTTCGTGTGAAACGACGCTGACAGAGCAGGACGCTTCGGATCGCTTAGGGCAGTCGTCCCCCTCTCGCTTCTCTCGGTCGCCCAGCGAGCAGCGACTCTCGGCCAACCAGATAAAGCAGGACGACGAGCAGGGCGAAGGGGATCAACGACAGGAGATCAGCGTTCGGTCCATTGAAGAGCGGATTGCTGACTTTCGACCACTCCTCAATACCTCTGGTGGTATCAGTGAGCACTCCGGCCATAAATGCGATAACGATTCCGGCAATCGCTCCGCCGGCGATGTAACCTGAAGCCATCAGCACACCTGGACTCTTGTCCCCCTCGGCGACCAACTCTCCTTCCGTCAGGTTCCGGTGCTGTAACCTTTTACGCAGGCCTCGATCAACCAGCCAGCGAACCATCCCGCCGACAAAGATCGGAGCGGAAGATGCCAGCGGGAGGTAAACTCCGACGGCGAAAGCAAGGGATGGAATGCCGGACATCTCAAGGATGACGGCGATCATCACCCCGAGAAGCACCAGGCCCCATGGCAACTTACGATCAAGAACCCCCTTGATGATGTATGACATCAACGTCGCTTTCGGCGCGTCGAACTTGGACACTTCCGTCCCATCGGGTCGCACCTTGTGTGTACCGTTAATTCCGGGATCGACCAGATAGACGGGAAGACCTTGATCATTGACAAGGTAACGCCCGGCGGGCCCGCTGGCCGTGTCGGTTTTATGCCAGACCAGGTACGAGTTGCTGTCTGCGTTTGCCTGCTGCCCTTGAAGACTCTCCCTCTTTCCCAACTGCGAAACGTCGGCGCGAAGATCTGTGGGGAAATTACGCGACACCTTGTAGGCAACCGTGCCCGATTCATCCACCAGGTATTCGCCGGTCTTAAGACCTTCGATTGGCGGCGTCTGGCTGTCAGGCCCAACGGTTAAAACGCGGAAAGTGCCCGTCCCGGAGGGTTTGGCCTCCTCCGCGTAGACGGGCAGAACAGCGACCGCTCCGGCTTCAAGCTGTCTGACGTTTTCCTTAATGGGTTCGAATGCCCGAACTGGGGGACAACGAAGAGCGGCTGCTGTGCCGTCTCCACCGGCCGAACGAGATCGAGGTTCGGCAGCAGGGC
>JANOGZ010000174.1:0-1581 GCA_031406255.1 Pyrinomonadaceae bacterium
GGCGCGGCTCAGATCGTAACTGGCGCCGAGCTGCGCGAAGATCTCGGATGCGCGTGCGAGGTGTTGCTGGCGATCGGCGCCGGCGTGATGCCTCCCGATCTCGTAATGCGCCAGCCCCTCTTCGTACGGCATCGCGAGCCGCCCGGCGGCGGCCAGGCTCTGCTGCCAGCTTTTATCAGCTTTCGCTCTGTTGCCGCTGAGCCATTCGTACCATCCCTGATAGAGGTGTGCGCGCGCCTCGCCGATGGGGAAGACGCGCGCGAATCTCTTCAACGCGCGGCACGCTTTGCGCGCTGCACTGGCGAGCATCTCGCGGTCAGGGGATGCGTTCTCCCACAGCGTCAGATATGTTTCGGCGACTCCCGTGTAGCCATAGAATGAGTAGGGTCCGCGCGGTTGCCAGCGTGGAATCAGAGACATTCCCGCGGCGCCTGTTTCTTTGGCCAGCTGCGCTTCGCCCTGGCGCAGGTAAGCCAGCGCCAGCATTCCACAGGCCAGCGTCTCATAGTTACGTGCCCTTAATCCGGACAAAAACGGGATCGCTTCTTTCAGTGCGCTCACCGCTTCCGCGAATTGTCCGTTGCGCAGGGTGTCTTTTGCCTGACCGATAAGCCCCCATGACCGCACCTGATTAACCTTCCGGCGTTCGGCCGAATCTCGAAGTTTAGCAAACAGTTCGGCGCTACGTGCGAACTCGCCCTGAAACTCGAGCGCCCATCCCCAAAAGCCGAGCGCCTCTTCGTAACGGCGGACGTCACCGAGCTGCTCGGCGATGGCGATCGCACGCTCCGCGGCATGGTTGGCCATTTCCCACCGGCCGACACCGAGCGCATATATTTCCCTTAACTCCATAACCCAGGCCAGGGCCGAAAGGCTCTCGACGCGCTCCGCCATCTTCCGCGCACGGCTGCTGTACTGTCTGGCCGCGAAATCGAGTGGCACCATGCTCGCCGCAATGCTCATCAGCGCATACGTCCTGGCTAATACCGGAGAGGGTCCGGCCGCTTCTCCCAGATTGAGGCCGAAAAACGTGCAGTAGTTAAAGGGGAGCACGTCATTAATCACATAGTAGATCTGTGCTAAGCGCTCGTAGGCACCCGCGCCCTTGAGCAGCGCGGTACGCTTGGTCTCGTCACGTTCCAGGAAATAGGCTGGCCACAGTCGGTGTAGCGCTTGCCGGACGATCTGCCCCGCGAGGCCCAGAACCATTCGGGTCCGTGTCTTCGGCATCGCCCACCCCAGCGACTGCACCGCCCGCTCCAAGTGCGCGTGACTCTCCGTCACTTGTCCCAACCCATAGCATGCTTCGCCCAGCTGCCACTCCCAGATCGCCCTCTGTAAAGGTTTACTCTGTGCGCCGGTGCGCTCATCGAGCGCCATCGCTTCGCTGATAAATCCGACGGCTTCGCGGTAGGCGCAACTTTCAAGCGCCTGCTCTCCAGCCTTCGCCAGATACTCGATCGCTTTAGCCAGCACCTCGGCCTTTAGCCAGTGATGCGCCAGGATCGGAGTGTTCGAGGATTCGCCATTGCCGGTGCGCTCATACCACTCGGCCACCGCCTGATGCAGTTGCCGCCGCTG
>JANOGZ010000179.1:0-1189 GCA_031406255.1 Pyrinomonadaceae bacterium
CATCGAATGATGATGCTTTGGCAAGGGCGTGGTCATGGAAGTTGTCTCGCGGTGTTGCTCAGGACGTTGAGTGATAGGAAAGGTCAATCTCATTGATCTTGAATCAAAAGAGAGTCGGCGTGGTAGCAAAGGAAGATCAAAAGATGCGCCCATCTAACAAGGGGATGAAGCTGACGCGCAAGGAGCAGGCTTCTTATCTATGGAGATTAGAGCGCGCAGCTTATCCCCGGCGTTAGATTTCTTCCTTGTAGCCAACTTGACAAGTCTCCTCCTCCGTAATTACATTGTAGCTATGAAGACGCGTATCGTAAAAATCGGCAATTCTCAGGGTGTCCGTATCCCGAAGCTCTTTCTTGAGCAGACCCGACTTGGTGAAGAAGTTGAGCTTGAGGTGCGGGACGATCAGATCATCATTCGTCCGGCTACCCGTCCGCGGCAGGGCTGGGATGAGTCGTTCCAACTGATGTCTCAAAAGGGCGATGATCAGTTGCTCATCGAAGGCGTAAGTTTAAGTGGGTGGGATAAGGATGAATGGCAGTGGTGATCAAACGATTCGATGTTCATCTGGTCAATCTTGACCCAACGGTCGGCAGTGAAATCCAGAAAACCAGACCTTGCCTTGTGATCTCCCCCGATGAGATGAACCGCCACATTAACACAGTCATTGTTGCTCCTATGACAAGCAGCGGAAGGAATTACCCCACCAGAGTAAGCTGTAAATTTCAAGGCAAGGCCGGTCAGGTGGTACTGGATCAGGTTCGCACGGTTGATAAAGCGAGGCTGGTGAAAAAGCTTGGCAGAATAGATAGTCACACCCAGGCAGAAGTGTTGAGGGTGTTAGGTGAGATGTTTGCCCCATGAAGCGAAATCTAACAAGGGGATGCAGCCGACGCGCAATATGTAGCCTCTCAAATTCAAAGGCAGCAGCGCGCGGCTGATCCCCGGCGTTAGATGGCTTTTATCGTTAAGGTATGAATCTTAGTGAGTAGCAAATTATTAGTTGCGGTATGCCTTTACGCTCATTGGATAGATGCACGCCTTCTTTCCCCATGATATATTTCGTCACCTTTTATGGCTAACCTCGTCGCACGGATGGATCGTCTTCTATACCCGGGAGTCGAAAACAACTGGGATGATGAGGCGTTTCGCGCCGAAATCCTCAGTCACATCACCAAGGAAAGCATCGTGC
>JANOGZ010000206.1:0-1202 GCA_031406255.1 Pyrinomonadaceae bacterium
AGAGAGGCTCGCCGGCGGCGAAGCGGGCGAGCGTAACGCGGCGGAGGAGGAGGCGGCGTAAAAGATGCGAACTGTGTGGGACATCATCAAGTCGCCGGTGATCACCGAGAAGGCTCTGGTGGCGAAAGAGGAGTCGCAGGACGGGCGGCAGTTGCTGACCTTCCGCGTTGACCGGCGCGCGACCAAACCCGAAATCAAATCGGCGGTGGAGCGGATCTTTCAGGTTCGAGTGGACGCCGTGCGGACGCTCAACTACATGGGCAAGAAGGCGCGGCGCGGTCGCTTCGAGGGCCGTAAGCCATCATGGAAGAAAGCCTACGTGACGCTGAAGGAAGGCGAACAGCCGTTCGAATACGGCGAAAACATTTAAGAACAGTGGTCAGTGGCCGGTTGTCAGTCAAAGCTGGCAACTCACTGACCACTGATCACTGACCACCGACCACTGAAATATATGGGCATCAAGAAACTTACACCGACATCGCCGTCGCGTCGTTACCAGACTTATTTGACGCGCGATGAGCTGACCAAAGGCGCGGAGCCGGAAAAGTCTTTGCTTGAGCCGAAGACGCGTATCTCAGGGCGCAACAGCGATGGGCGCATCACGGTGCGCCGTCGCGGCGGCGGTCATAAGCGCTTTTATCGCATCATCGACTTCAAGCGCGACAAGACGGGAGTGCTCGGCCGCGTCACGCAGATCGAATACGACCCGAACCGCTCGGCGCACATCGCGCTCGTCACCTACCTCGACGGCGAGAAGCGCTACATCATCGCGCCGGCCGGCCTCGAGGTCGGCAAGACCGTCATGAGCGGCCCCGAAGCGGATATCCTGCCGGGCAATGCCCTGCCGATTCGCAATATCCCGCTCGGCACGCAGATTCACAATATCGAACTGCGCCCGGGCAAGGGCGGGCAGATGGCGCGCTCGGCCGGAGCCTTCGCGCAACTCGTCGCGAAAGAAGGCGCCTATGCGCAGTTGCGGATGCCGTCGGGCGAAGTTCGCCGCGTGCCCGTCGTGTGCATGGCGACGGTCGGGCAGGTCGGCAACGTCGAGCACGAGAACGTCAGTCTCGGTAAAGCGGGACGCTCGCGCTGGAAGGGCATTCGTCCGCACGTGCGCGGCGTGGCGATGAATCCGGTGGATCACCCGCACGGCGGCGGTGAAGGTAAGACCTCCGGCGGACGCCATCCCGTCACGCCGTGGG
>JANOGZ010000242.1:0-2459 GCA_031406255.1 Pyrinomonadaceae bacterium
GTTCACGGCTCGCGAGGTGCTGAAAGACTGGATTTTATTGATCGTCGGTGACCCTGATAAAGTCCGAGGCCGTGGTGAAATGGCTCTCCTCATCATTCAAGTCAGGTTCGGCGATCGCCAGCGCCGCCGCCTCGCTGAATACTTCGCGGTGGTTATGATCGTCATCATCGTGCCTTTCACTCGGATGGTGCATATATGGCGGGACGTGATGTTCTTCGTCGTGGGCGGGGTGTTCATAGTAGCGTGTGACGTGCGAGATCTCTTTGCGTACCTTGTCGGCGATCTCGCCGAGATCAATAAAATAATCTGCCACGTCTATCAACTTCGGCGCGGTGTTTGAACGGAAACCGGCGACCTCAACGCGGCACCCCTTGTAGGCGACGGCGTTGACGGCATAGACGAAATCTTCATCGCCGGAGACGAGCACGGCCGTATCATAGCGTCCGGCGAGCGAAAGCATATCAACGGCGATCTCCACATCGAGATTGGCTTTGCGCGTTCCGTCGTAGAAGGTCTTGAGTTCTTTATGGACGACGCGAAACCCGTTGCGACGCATCCAGAGCAGGAAGCCCTGCTGCCGTTCAGCGCCGACATCCACGCCCGTATAGAAGAAAGCCCGCAGAAGACGGCCATCTCCGAGAAGCACGCGTAGAAGCTTATTGTAATCGATGTCTATGTTGTGAAACCGCGCCGCATGAAAAAGATTGTTACCATCAATGAAAACCGCTACCCGTCCACGATAACCTAGCTGCCATGAAATATTATTCGTCGGATCAAAGTGCATGCGAAAAAACTCCGTTAGAGATACAGTTTCAAATATCTACCGGCTTAGGATGCCGCCGCGAGGCATAAGAGGTCAAGGGAAAAGCATCACGCCCGCGTCACCCCGGCGGCCGTTCTTTTTGAGAAACCTGTGAGGCCGCTCCCATGGCCGTCGCAATAATCTCGCCCGTAACCGCATCAACATAGACCAGCAGCGGTGTGCCCTGACGATCAACTGCCACTTCCCAGGCGAGATGAAGGGCGAGGGCCACCGGCTCGCCCGCCGGCCTGAGCGGATAGACCACCAATTCGCGAACCGACGCTTCAGTCGTCGGCGGGATCAGATAGCTCTGCTCAGCGCCGGCCGCATCCCGGTACGTGACGCTTCGATTAGCGAGACGCGTCGCCGCCTGCTCGGCCGTGACGAGTTGACGCACATTGGTCAGCGCGCGCCGGAGACGCTCCGTATCGGGAATGGCGGTGCTGGTCAGCCTGAGCACGCGGCGGTCAGTGGTGAAAGATATCTCCAAAACGCCGTAGCCGCCCCGTAACGGATAGATAAAGGGACTCTGCTGATAACGCGCCTGTTTGACCCCATTCGCCTGGTCGGCGACGGTCACAAGCGAGATATATTGCGGCTCGACGCCGAGCAAATCGCCGGCATCCCTGATGAAACGGCGCAAGGCTTCGCGCGTCTCCTCCTCCTCCGAAATCCGCCCTCCTTCAATGTTGATTTTTGGTAAACGCACCGCATCGCCCGGCAGCGGGGGTAATTCACGCAAGGTGGCCGTCACGGGTTGGAGTTCCGGCGGGGGGGCGTTCTGGATTCCCTGCTCGCGCGCAAATCTGTTCCAGGCGGCGAGCGCCTGTTCGCGGCGGTCCTCGCTGGCGGCAAGTATAATCGGATAGGGCGCTTCGTTTGTGCGTGGCCGGCCCGGATCAGGCGGCCGCGATGCGGCGGCGCAGGCGCCTGACCAGAGCGCGAGCGTCGCGCAAAGGATCGCGTATGCCGAACGGGCGCGGCGCGCTTTTTCGTTAAAACGTATCATCGAGTTTGTACGGGACAACGCCGAAGGAATATATCACTATAAAAGATAGCACGATGACTATACTGTAAAGAGACCGACGGCGAGCCGTCAACGCCCGCGCCGTGAGGCCGGACGCGATTGCAAAGCCGCACGCACATCGTATAATCGCGGTTGGGGCGCAAACTTGTCAGACGAAAAGGAAGAAATCAGAGTGCCGGATGAAATCTCGCCAGCGCCGACGGAGGCGCGGGGATTTACGTCCGAGCAGATGATCGCGTGCGACGCATGCGCGCGCTTGAGTCCACCGACGCGCATGAATTGCCTCTACTGCGGCGCGGCCCTGCCCGTCAATGAGACGACCGCCGCGCTGCGCCTTCCGACGCTCAGGCCCCTGGAAACATGGGAGCAGGGATTCAATGTCATTCTGTTGCCGGGCGCTGCGGCGACACTGGATCTTTCTTCGACGTTACTCGCCGAGGCGGCGAGCGTGCTCCGGCGAACCGAAGCGCAGCAGCAGTTGCGGGAGGTGATCGAAGCGCGCATCGAGCTGCCGCTGGCCCGCGCGGCGACGCGCGATGATGCGTCATTAATCGAAAACAGGCTGGGCGGGGTCGGCCGTAGCACGGAGATTAAAGCCCATGATATAAACCCCGAAGAAAAACAACCCCC
>JANOGZ010000264.1:0-2432 GCA_031406255.1 Pyrinomonadaceae bacterium
TACATGGCGGTACAAGTTCGCCAGCAGTCAACTTTCCTGCTGCGATTGCTTCCATCCCTCACGAACGGGACAGGACACGCTCGCCCGCATCGCCCGTGAGGGACTCACATGCAATGGCTCGCCGGACACCTGCTGTGAGGATACAGACAACTCCGTCACTAACGGCAGATGCAGCACGACGGACACGAGCGGAACATTCTATCCGGGCTTTTTCTAAATAGTTCGTGGGCACGAACGACTTCCGGAATTTCTCATTATGAATCTGAGGGAGAGTTATTGCGACTCTCCCTCAGACTAACTATCATGCGCGCCTCGCCGGTATGGTTATGCTTGCGCTGAGGGTGGCAGGTGACATAATCTTAACGCCGATCATGCCAAGCACGACCTGTAGTAATTGCGGAGCCGAGATCGCGGACGGGACGAGATTCTGTCGGCGGTGTGGACAGCCTTCGGCGGTGCTCGATGCGGCGAACGTCTTAGAAGCCACGACGCGCACGCTCGAAGAGCCTCCCAAGCACGGCAGTGCCTCCACACAGTTCTTTAGCTCGGAGCCGACCGGCCCGGCCTATCTCGCCCCAAACATGATGGGGACGGCGCCCTCCGAAGCGTCTCCGGCGCAGACCAACAGAAACCTCCAGGCGCCGACGCGCAGCCGTAACATACTGATGTTTTCCGCGCTGACCGGAGTAGTGCTGGTCGTGCTGGTGGCGCTCTTAATGGGCTGGGTCATATGGCGATCCGTCGCGACAACAGTGCGTCGAGAGATCGTCCGGGTGGGACCGCCCGTCATCGCGCCGCCGGTGCCGCCGATACCGCCGGTGCCACCGTTACCGCCGGACGCGCGCGAGGGAGCGATCAGCCGGGCGCTCATCTATCCGGGCGCTGAAGTCGTGATGGACATGATACGCGAGGAAGAGGGCGACGTGCTGCAGTTAAGCACGAGCGACCCGCTCAAGAAAGTGGTCGATTGGTATGACGCCAGGTTGAAGCCGAACAAGAAAATCATCCTGCCCGGCAGGAACGCCATATTACGGGGAGAGGAAGTCACGGCGATCATCACCGACGGCGACGACGGCCAGGTCAGCATCGTCATCAAGCAAGAGCCCTGAACAAATGATATGACCTTACAAATGATATGACCTTCCAGCGGCGGCGAGCGAGCGAACGCCGAAGCCAACATCCTGCCCCTGCGAAACCGGTTCGCGACCGCATCAATCCGAAGTCTTGCTCGCGTCGTCCGGGATTCCGGTGTCCGGCGAATCGCGAATCTCCCGGTGCTGCGCCGGAGCGCACCAGAGCTACCACCAAAACCGGACGCGCCCCTTCAGGCACACTAATTTAGAAGCGCTGGCCCGGGCCTCCTGCACGCCCCTCCTTGGGCGCGACCAAGACCTGGCATCCGGCCTTTTGCGGCCTTTCTCACACGGAAACTTCGGATCGCTCCAGTTATTGCACGACCCTCTTCATTCTTCAAGTTAAGCCCTTACTGCCTTAGGGCTTTGCCATGTTCAGCAGCTGCCCCGGCCGGGAAGACTCTTCCGGGGCCGGTTTAATTTCTGATAATTTTTTCTACGGGGTGTTAATAATCTTCTCCGGGGAGCGTTTTGGTTAGTGGAGACGGTATGAAGGAGGAAACCGTGCAAGCAACTGCCGCCGCGCACCTGAGATCGGTTCCCGATCCTCCGGAAGAGCTCGAAAATCTCTTTCGCGAGCATCACGCACAAATTTTTCGCACCGCTTATCGAATCACCGGAAGCTCCTCGGACGCCGAAGATGTTCTGCAAACGATCTTCCTGCGGCTGATGCGCAGCGGCGACCAGCGCACGTTCACGACCGGTGCGGGAAGCTATTTTCACCGCGCGGCGATCAATGCTTCGCTGGACTTGATGCGCAAGCAGAGCCGGACAAAATCGGTCTCGCTGGACGGGATGGAAGCGGAGCTAACCGAAGCTTCTGACCGGAACCCGGAAGCGCAGCACGCCGATCGCGAGCTGCGCAAGATCATCCAGCAGGCGATCGCCCGGCTGGGTTCGAGGGCCGCCGAGGTGTTCGTTCTGCGCTATCTCGAAGGTTATGAAAACCGCGAGATCGCGCACTTGCTCGGCACCTCGCAGATGGTCATCGCTGTCACCCTGCACCGCGCGCGCACACGTCTTCGGAAAGAGATTGGCGAGTTTTTGGAGAAACATCATGAAGCATAAGGATACGGATAATATTTTGGACGAGATTACCACCGGGATACGGGATGAGCAGCTTGATCCGACGATGGTCGCGGGCGCCGCCGAGCGTGTCTGGAAGCGTCTTTCCGAACAACAGCTCAGCTTCGCGATCGAGCCAGAGAGAGCGCCCGTCGAGCGAATCCGCAACTGCGCGGATTTTCAGACGCTGATCAGCGCCTATCTGCGCGGCGAGTTGTCTCAGGCGCGTGCCCT
>JANOGZ010000273.1:0-1475 GCA_031406255.1 Pyrinomonadaceae bacterium
TTAGCAATAACGCTGCCGCGCGCCTGAAAGTCTGTATAACGCTTTGAGAGCGTCCCCGGATCGATCCCGGCGACCGGCATAATATCGGAGGGCCCCAGGTTATGCTTCGCCAGTTCACCGAGCAGCGCGCGATAAATCTTCAGCATCCCGCGCGGCGTCAAACGGTTGACGCCCAGACCGCTGGTTGAAGCGAGGCGCATCTCGCCGGCCGAGATGCCGATCTCTGTGGTGAGAAAACGTTGCAGACCCTGGGTGCCACCGAGCGTGTCGCCGAGACGCTCAGCCATGAAATTGTTTGAGTAGCAGAGCAAAACTTTCAGAACGTCAACGAGCGCGCTCGATCTATGCGTCAATAGGGCGCGCGCCCCGGCCGGGACACTGTCAACATAGACGGCGCCCATCACGGCCACGCTCGGCACCGGCTGCAGACTTGCCGCGCGGTCGCCGATGGCCTGGCGGGCGGCGAACCACGCGCGCGTCGCCGCCCCCGGACGACGCGTCGCATCGAGCGTATCGTAGAGACGCTCACCCGAGCCGAGCGCCGATGAGCTGAAATTCATCGTCCACCGCGGCGCGACGATGAGGTCACCCGTCACGGAGCGAATCCCCTGCTTATTCAACTCGCGCGCGAGCAACACAGCGTGCTCATTGTAAAAGGATGGATCACGACCGGAGATAATCAAGTCGCCGGTGATTGTGCCCGTCTCATGGTTAAATGTGCCGTTGGTCCAGACCGTGGTCGCGTAACGATGCTTCGGCCCGAGTGTGCGCAGCGCGACCAGGGCCGTCGCCAGCTTAATTGCCGAGGCGGGATTGAATCCCTGATTGACGCTCTGCTCCATCACCGTCTGCCCGCTCAGCGTCTCCACCAGCACACCCTGTCGGAGGGTGATGGGAGCTTCGGTCGGCAGCGTCGCGATGTCGTCTTCCTCAGGGGCGGAGGTCGCGTCTCGTTGGGTGGTAGGGTAAAGCGGCGTGACGATGGCCGGCGCAGTTTGTTCTGCGCCTTGCGTCGCGCGCCGTGGTCGGAGCGCGCCTGCTTGATTCTCCACTTGCGCGGCAGCACTAAAGGCCGGCGCCAGCAAGAAGCTGATGGCAAAACACAAGCGATATAAATTCGGTCTACCCATGCGCGTCCCCCTAGCAAACCCCGTTCCAGGATGTTCCCGCAACGCCTCTGCTCAGTCTTATCTGTCTTATATGATTAATGGAGATACTCTCGGGGAGTATTAAAGGCGGGGGTTAGATGCGCTTCGCGGCGTCGTGGGATGCACCGTGGCGGGACGCCCGGGCACCGCGCGCCGGTCCTCTCGTATCCCGCAGAACCGCCGTAAACGTATTCACTGATAAGAATTTGTCGACCGCGGTGACCGCCGGGGATCGGATGAAGGCGGCGGGACATGCTGCAAAACGCCCCTCTTCGTTTATCTCACGAGATGCTCTCCCGCCGGAGGAACGAAGCGGTAAAAATTTTA
>JANOGZ010000279.1:0-4994 GCA_031406255.1 Pyrinomonadaceae bacterium
GAGAGCCGCCCCCGCGGATGGGGGAACGCTGAGTCCGGCCCCGGGCGCCGGACCGTCGGGTTCGGATCGAGCCGGCCGTTGTTCCGGATCACGAACGACCGCAGCGTGCCGCCGCCCCCGGCGCCGGGCGCGGCGGGGAAGCCGTCCGTGGGGAAGAAGTCCCTGGGGAAATCGACGAGCAGGTCCGTGGAGAATACGAAGCGCCCGTCGTTCGAGACCAGCGTCTGGGTCGGCGAGCTGCCCTGGGGCACCTGGAAGGTGGAGCCGGGGACCGGGGTCAGCCTGCCGTCGGAACTCACGCGGAAAGAGGTGTAGTTCGGGAGCCGGGAATCGGTCTGGGCGGGGTCCTCATTCCCCTTGTGCCCGACGAACAGGAACCCGATATTCCGGGACCCCTTGTTATCACTGTCTTTATCGCTGTCGCTGTCTTTGTCGTTATCGCGCCTGTCCGGGAGAAAGCCGACGGTGGCCGGGAAGGGACCCCCGGACGGGAACGGCGAGCCCTGCACGTGCTTGAGGGTCCCGTTGGACCGGATCGAGAAGACCGCGATCGTGTCGCTCCCCGAGTTGACGGCGAAGAGGAAGCGCCGGTCGGGCGAGACGATCAGGCTCTGGTCAGAGTCCAGTGTGCCGAGGCGAAAGTTCGGGTTGCCCACGCCCGTGCCCCTCATCGAGAAGCGGCCGAGGAGGGTCAGGCTACAGTCCTTCCGGTTGCGGCGGAACGCCAGTACCGCATTCTGGCCGGAGGTCGGATCATTGGTCGTCACGTAGAGGACATTTGGGGCGGACGAATTGCGCCCATCCGCCTGGGCCGGTTGTGGGACGATCCACGCTATCGACACCGCGAGAGTGAGCAGCGCGGCCAGAATGGGCGATGTCCTCATCGCTCTTCGGGGGTGAGCGCGCCCGGCGCGCTCATCGGAGATGTTAATCAATCGCATACTAACTTTTCCTTTCTGATATGGGCCCGGATGTGGATTCTGCCACATCCCGGGGGAGGCCCGCCGCCATGATCGCGAGGCTCATCAGGACAACCAGCGCGAACGCGAGCAGGACTTGGAATCAACTCATTAACAAAACGCGGCCCCGCACGGCCACGAGCCTCGGACACGCGGGATGATGATCCCCAGGAGAATCGCTCCTGGCGCAAAGTTAAACAGCAATCGGAACTGCCACGGCATGGCCCGTTTCCGGCAGCCTCACGAAAAAGATCATCGGAGCGAAGAAGCGGATCTGTAGTACAGGCGAGCCTTATCTCCGGTGCTGTGGGGTCAGGCACGATTGCCTTACTCCCTATCGGCGAGAATGCGGGCGAGCGCAAACCCGGGATCAGCCTATCAAATGATGGAGTGGGTAATTTAAAGGGTTGCCGGAGGGGTGTCAATAGCCAGCTAGCATAATTAAAAAAGTATTCACAGCCATGCTTCCGCGCACGTCCGCCTTTTCGGGCTGTCAAGGCGGCTCAATCATGGGTAGTGTCCTAATTTGACGGCTCGTTATTGCAACTTTGGTACGGGAGGTATATCTGGGCCGCGGCCTTGCTGGAGTGATAAACCGAGAGCGGCGGGATGCTCGGTGCTCAGTGAGATTTTCAAATCAGGACACTACCGAGAGCGTCGTGAGGCCTGGTTGAATTCAGGTAATGATGATAATACTTGAGATAAACTGACCCGTTTGGCGGACAGGAACGCTTGCGGATGATGCGCCCTTCATGCTGTGGGGTAAGGTCGAGATACGGACGAAGGTTTGTACAAGGAAAGACACCTGTGAGAAGTCTCCTGCTCATCGCGCTTCCATACGTCGTCATGTCACTGACGGCGTGCGGTAGCCTGACGGTGTATAAGCCTCACACGGGAGAGGAGGTGCGGGAGAACGACGCGGGAGATCGAGACGATGGGGACATCTCGACCGGTGGAGGTAAATCTCGGGGAGATATACTCGACGCGTGTTCTCAGATCATGAAGGAGGAAGTCGAAGCCGCGCTCGGCATGACAGTAATAGAGCCGACGCGTAGCAATGAATTAGTGTCTCCGAGGGCAGGCACACTGACTTCCTCATGCATGTTCGGCAGCGATCAAGGCTTCGTCAGTGTGAGTGTCAGGCAGCAGTCTCCCGCGTCCGCAACCACGTGGGATGCCGCGCGGGCCTATGAAGAACTTAAGGACCTGATCGTTAACGGGGACGGTGAGAAAACACCGGTCGGATTTGAAGAGGTTAGCGGGCTCGGGGCGGAGGCCTTCGCCGAGACCAAGCAAGAGGCCGTGAACTACGAGACCACGGAACTGCGCGTCCTCAGCAAACGCTCCATCCTCACGATTCGCGTCACCGCGCCGGCATCGATACCCACGCTCGAAGCCGCCCGAAGGCTCGCGGCGAAAGCCATCTCCCGTCTGGAAGGATATGAGAGCAATGCTCGTGACCCGGCGCCCAAGCGAGACCGCGATGAGCTCCGCAAAGCACCAGGGGGCTCACAGGCTGAGAACAGGAGCGCGAAGAAACCTGAGCGGTCGCCTGTGGCGAGGGCCGCCAAGACCGCCCCCAAGACGGCCTCCGCCAGGGTCGGCAAGGGTGTTTCACGCCGGGCTGGTGAGACGGGTTCAAAGGTGCGCCGGGAGTCCGCCAACAGCGTCGCCGAGAGGGGTAAAAAGAGACCAACGAAGGCGGCCCGGCCAAACCCGAAGAACAGGAAAAGACGGTAGGCGGGCGCGGGCGAAGCGAGGCGTTAGGCTGGCTTGAATCCGGTTGACAGGTCAGGTAAAGGTGAGCGAATGAAAGAGATTGAAATCAGGGAACTGACGCCCTCGCGGCGCGCGGATTATCTTGCCTTCTTTGACCACGACGCGTTCGCTGACAACCCGCGGTGGGCCTCATGCTACTGCTTCTTCAATCACGCTCCGCACGAGAGCGAGGACTGGACAAAGCGGAATGCCGCGCAGAACCGGGCAGCCGTCACTGCTCTCATCGACAGCGGCCGAATGCACGGGTATCTCGCCTATGCGGAGGGCCGGATGATCGGGTGGTGCAATGCCAATCTCCGGAGTAGCTACACCACGCTCGATGACGACGCGGAGGGTGCGGAAAGCGTCGGCTCGATTGTGTGCTTCATCGTCGCCCAGCCATACCGCGGTCGCGGGGTCGCGAGCCGGCTCCTCGAGGCGGCCTGCGAGGGTCTCCGCGCGCGGGGCGTGGCGGTCGTGGAGGCCTACCCGCGAAGAGAAGCTGCGGGAGAGGCCGCAAACTACCACGGACCGCTCTCGATGTATCTGGATGCGGGATTCGGGCCGGTCGCCGAGGAAGATGGCATCATCACGGTCCGCAAGCGCCTCCACCCGGTGGTTGCATAGGACGCAGGCGAAGGTATTCCTCCAACGGCATCCATCCGCCGCCCCTCACTCGCAAAATCGGTATCACGGGCGACATCTCCGCGCACTTTGAGCGGGATTCTCAAGCGCTGAGTAACGGAGAGTTTGAACGCAAGAGAGATCAGTACTACTTCCTCGGCGGCGTACAGTTTTACGCGCGCAATAAAAGCCGTGTTTCGCCCTTTACTCGTGCATTGGTCGGGACTTCATTATTCAGGGGTTTACTTCCAGCCGCACTCCTTCAGGCAATATCTTTACTACTGATGAGGCGACATCATATGTGCTGGCGCGGGGAAGTGGTTTCGACGTTCGGGTCAATGATCGAATCGCTATTCGCATCATTCAGGCTGATTACGCTCCAACGTTTTTCGGAGCTGGACGACAGGACAACATTCGACTATCGTTTGGCATCGTTTTTAAATGATCGGAGAATATATGCCGTTTGATAGCTCCCCTTTATCTATCACGACGCGTCTGCCAAGCCAATTTTTACCGATGAAGAATTCCATAGTCGGCCTTTGGCCGTCAGCCCGGATGGAGAAAGAGTGTGTTCGATAAGTACCGAGTCTCGTCCGGCTCAATGAATTATTCTGTTCTTACACTAAAGCCACGCCCGCGACGTGCGTCTTTTACTATGGATCTCTATCGGATTTGGTCAAAGGTACGGCTGACCGGGAGGTCAAGATGATAATGAAACGAACCATTGCCGCGGTTGTGCTGCTCTGCCTTGGCGTGGTTGCTGCGCCCGGCACGCCGGCCCAGGGGCGGGCCCGTCGTGTCGGTAAAGCGTCTTCTGCGCCCACTCCGGTCGCGCCTGAGGAACCTGTGCCGCAGCAACCCCCGGAGGAAGTCGGAGGAGATGATGTGGTATGCGTCAATACAACTCTGGTCACGGTTCCGGTCAGCATCACAGATCGCAACGGGCGCTACATCCCTGATCTGCAAAGGGAAGATTTCCATATCTATGAAGACGGCGTCGAGCAGGAGGTCGCCTACTTTGCCACCATCGATCGACCTTTCACTGTCGTCCTGATGCTCGACACCAGTGCTTCAACCTGGTCGAAGCTCGGCCAGATCAGAGACGCCGCGACGGCGTTCGTCGCACAGCTACGTCCCGACGATCAGGTGATGATCGTGTCATTCGCCAGAGGCATGACGATAAAATGCGAACCGACGAGCGACCGGCAGAAAATTGATAAGGCAATCCGGGGCACGGGCCGCGGGCTCAGCACGCATCTCTACGACGCGATGGATAAGGTCATGGGGAAGCACCTCGATCGCATTCGGGGACGTAAAGCGGTGGTGCTCTTTACCGATGGCGTGGATGCGACCAGCAGCGATGCGACCTACGAGAGCACCATCCGCGCCGCTGAGGAACTCGACGCGCTCATCTATCCGATCCTCTATGACACTTACGATCCACGGAGCGATACCGGCGGCTCGCCCGTCCCGCCATCAAGTTCACGTCTGCCTTCGATTCTCCGAAGGATTCCCCTGCCTCTGCCCATACCGACACAGGGCGGCGGCGGTAGTAGCGGCGGCGGCGCAGGTTCGAGCCGCGCCGACTATGATCGTGGCGAGCGGTATCTACACGACCTCGCGAATTTGACCGGCGGGCGAGTCTACGAAGCG
>JANOGZ010000295.1:0-5547 GCA_031406255.1 Pyrinomonadaceae bacterium
GACTCATCATAATCGGGTGCGATGATGACCTCGGTGTAGATATCGGTGAACGCGCGCGCGGCCGCTTCATTAACCGGGCGGTTGAATGCGTCGATGCCGCCGAAAGTGGAGACCGGGTCGGTGGCGAGCGCGCGGCGGTACGCTTCATCGGGTGACGCGCCGAGGGCGACGCCGGCCGGATTCGTATGCTTGATGATTGCGCATGCCGTCTCTGCAAAATCACATGCCAGCTGCCAGGCCGCGTCCGCATCAACGTAATTGTTGAAAGACATCTGCTTGCCGGCAAGCTGCGCGGCGCAGGCGATGCCGTCGGGCTCGCCCGTCTCAAAAAGGGCGGCCAGTTGGTGCGGATTTTCGCCGTAGCGCAGGTCAAACGACTTGTTCAGTGTCAGCTCAACGCAATCAAAGAAGCCTCCCGTGGTTTGCCCCTCCGGAGCGACGTTTTCGGCATCGGTGCTAATCAAGAACTCGATTTCTTCTTTCGCCTGTTGCCGGCTGAGGTATTCGAGGACCGCGGCATCGTAAGAGGATGTGATGTCGAAGGCGCGCCGCGCGAGGTCGCTGCGCGTGGCGAGTGAGAGCGCGCCGTCGTTGCGGCTCAGCTCGTCAAAAATAAGAGGGTAGATCTCCGGCGAGACGACTACCGCGACGTCCCTGAAGTTTTTTGCGGCGGAGCGAATCATCGCCGGTCCGCCGATGTCTATCTGCTCGATGGCCTCATCGAGCGTCACTCCCGGGCGTGCGATGGTTTGCGCGAAAGGATAGAGATTAATGACGACCATATCTATCGGCTTGATGCCTGCCCCACGCAACGCTTCCCTGTGAGCTTCATTATCCCGCAGGGCGAGCAAGCCACCATGGATATGTGGATGGAGGGTTTTCACACGACCATCAAGCATTTCAGGAAAGCCCGTCACATCGGACACCTCGTGCACTTCGATTCCGACCTCGCGCAGCGCTTTCGCGGTGCCGCCGGTGCTGATTAACTCGATGCCGAAGCGGCGCAACGAACGCGCAAAATCTACTACACCCGTCTTGTCTGACACGCTTAGAAGGGCGCGACGAATATGGCGAAATCCCTCTGTGCTGCGCTCAGTCATAAGAATCAATAACTCCCGAGGAAATGATTAATCGGCTGCCGACGGCGAAATAAAATAGGCCCGCCAGAAGTTAAGCCGGCCCGCGCGGATCGCCCCTGCCCGGTGGCGCTATTTGCCAGGCACCGGCGGCGGATTGTTTAAACGGTAGCCTTCGCGCAGCTTTCGCACGTGCAGCTTACGCTTCGCGCGCGACGTCAAGCCAACTTCGATCCGGCGCCGGGGTTTATCCCGCTCGGCGGTATCGTCTAAATAGTAACCGAGGACATATTGAGCCTGAAGGTCTTCGGCAATGGCGCGAAAGACAGGCGCGAGATTATATTCGGCGCGCGGGTCGAGTGCTGATTCGGCGTCGCCCACCATAAAGTACTGCCCGCCGGTCTGCTCAGCCAATTCTTTAAAGCCTTTTGTCGGCGAGCGCGGCACCAGCCTTCCGTCGCGCGGTGCGAAGATCGGAAGATGAATTACGTAAATAGAGACATCGCGCCGTCTGGCTTCATTGATGACATCAACCGCACGAGTGGTGCTCGCGGTATCCAGCCCGTCGCTGATCAGGATAATGAGGCGCCGCTCGATCACATCGCCGGCGGCGGTTTCGTATCCGCTTATCGCGGCGAGCGCAGCATCGAAAATCGCGGTCCGCTGTCCGGCGGGTGCGGGGTAGTGAAACGCCGCACGGACTTTGTCGATGTCCGTCGTAAAAGCAGTGGCGCTCGCGGGTCGCGCTCCAAAGGGGAGAACCGCGACGCGCGATGCGCGGCCAAAGCGCGAGACGAGCGCCAGCGCCGTTTCACGTTGCTGCGTGGCGATGTCACGTGCGCTGCCTGAAGCGTCCAAAACGAATGTGAGGGCGACCCGGTCGGCGCCGGCGGCGAAGTATGCCAGCTCGGCAGGACGCCCCTCATCGCGCACAGCAAAATCGCCCTGGACAAGCCCGGACACGCGGCGACCGCGTGAATCCGTGACCAGCACCGGGACGGTGACGAGGTCTGTGCGAATGCGCACGATGTCATCGGCCGACGCGGCGCCTTCCTGCGCAGACACCGGTGTGCTCGCTGCCAGCAGCGTAAAAGCTGCGATGAAAGTGAGATATATGATGAAGCCGGTCGCGGCGCACGGCGCGCGGGAGGGGCGAGAAATCGCTGCGCGATAAGAGGTCATACCGCCTGAACAGGCTAGAATAGAAACCGCCCGAAAAGCAGTATGCTGAGAATAACAGCGACAGTGATGATGATGATTTTGATGAGACTCACGGCCAATCCCTCGTGGCCATTGTGGCCTAAAACGCGAACGTAACGCCTGAAGCAAGGATAGACATTTTAGCGGTGCCGGAAAGGGCCTGTCAAATGATCGAAGCGGTGGCCCGCCGTGATACCTTACTCCCACTCCTCAGTTGCCAGACATTACGCGGCGCTGGCCGTGAAAGTTCCGTCACATTCATTCAAGCGCTGCCTTCGAAAAGCAGGATGGTAGAGCTCAGGCTGGTTCGTTGACAGCCCGGCGAGAGATATGTTTAAACTTAGTCCTCCAAGCTGCAGTTCGAGAGTGAATAGCCTTGAGACTGAGAGACAGATACCAGAGCAGAGACCGTGCGAGATCATCCTTAGTAGCTTTTTCGCTGCTATTCCTCATCGCTCATGCGGTCCTCGTCAGCGTCACGCACTGCCATCGTGTTGAGCGCACGGAATCGGTCTCTTCGAGTCCCGGCGTCAGCGACGGAAGCGACGCGGTCCCCTCGCCGGTGGCAGGCGGTCACGCCCAATGTCTCCTCTGCCGCTTGCAGCGCAACTTCGTCTCCGATCCCGACGACCCGATCCCCGTCATCGGCGCCCCTCCGCAACAGCGAGTGGTGCGCGAGACGCTGTCACCGAAGCGCTATGCGAACGAAACTTCTCTCGATTCCGCCGGCCGCGCCCCTCCGCTCGCTTAACTCCCGATCGCAAACCAGAGAGTCCGGAGAGCCTGCCCTACTTCAGGGCTAACGTTACAGCTCCAGGCAGTTTTTATGAGGTCAGGCAAACATTCTGCCGCCGGATGATACGGGATTCTGATTATCCAAATAGTTAATCGCAGAGCCCACACCTGGTTCGCGTATCTTCTTCCCAACGATCAGTGAGTGAATCGTCAGGTCGTGACTTGACGATTCAATCTTTGAGACAACTTTTCGTTTAACACAGGTAAGGAGTTTTCTATGCGGCGGAGAAATTATTTTGCTGGCATGCTAGTGCTGGCCGCGTTCTTATGTCTTCCAGTGAGTGGTTTTGGACAATCGAGCGGAACACTGCGCGGTGTCATTACCCTCGCCGATGGTGGCACTCCTCTGCACAATGCGATCATTACCATCGTGCAGCTGAAAAGAAGGGTGGATACGGATGAACATGGCGCGTATGAATTTAAGGGGGTCCCGCCGGGCACATATACCATTCTGGCTCATTTAGAAGGGTTTCCGGACACCGCGCAAACCGTGACGGTGCCGCTCGACGGTACTGCCACGGCAGACTTTCAACTGCGGCTATCAGGTATTCGCGAGGAAGTGACGGTGACGGTCACGGGCAGCGAGCAGACTACCTTTGAAGCCTTCCAAGCCGTCAGCACGCTTGATTCGATAAAACTCGCGGAAGAAAGCCATCCCGGCCTCGGCGAAGTGCTGGAAAAAGAGCCGGGTGTGGCCAAACGCAGCTTCGGCCCCGGTTCGTCGCGTCCAGTCATTCGTGGGTTCGACGGCGATCGCGTGCTGGTCTTGAAGGACGGTATTCGGATCGGCGCGCTCGGCTCGCAATCCGGCGATCACGGCGAACCCGTAGATGTTCTGTCGCTTGAGAGATTAGAAGTTGTCAAAGGGCCGGCGACGTTGCTCTACGGCAGCAATGCCATCGGCGGCGTGGTCAACGCCGTCACCGGGCACGACGAGCAGAGTCATGCCGGCGCGCGCGGTTACTTTTCCGCCCTCGGAGGGACGACCAACGATCAGGGCGGCATCAGCGGAGGCGTCGAGTACGGTTACGGAAACTGGCTTTTCTGGGGTAATGGCAGCGGGCAGCGGACCGGCGATTACGATACGCCGCTCGGGAGAGTCCCCAACTCGAAATCGCGTGTGAGCAGCGGCACGGGCGGGCTTGGCTATTACGGTAATCGAGGATTCTTTAGCGCCAGCTACTCTTATGATAACAGCCGCTTCGGCATCCCCTTCGCCTCACAGTTTGAAGGAGGTGGGGAAGAAGGAACAGGGACAGAAGCCGCAGGGGACCCGGGGTTGATTGATCTGGCGCTTCGCCGTCACAACTTGCGCTTCATCGGAGGCTTACGTAACGCTGATTCTTTCATCACCGGATTTAAGCTCACCTTCGACTATAGCGATTACCAGCATAAGGAGTTGGAGGGCACGGAGGTCGGCACGGTTTTTGATAATGACCTCATCTCGTTTCGGGGCATGTTCGATCAGAGGAGAGTCGGCAAACTTTCCGGGCGATTTGGCTTCGAGGGCGTGAGCCGCGATTATGAGACGGTCGGCGCCGAATCGCTGGTGCAGGGGCCGGTTGACCAGCACACATTTGCGGCGTTTGGCCTTGAGGAACTCAACTTCGAACGCGTCAAATTTCAGTTCGGCGGGCGCGTCGAACACAATCGATACAGGCCCGGAAATGCGGAACTTCCCGGACGGTCATTCACCGGCTTTTCAGGTGCGGCGGGAATCCACCTGGGTTTGTGGAAGGGCGGAGCGTTCGTCGCCAACTACACACATGCCTACCGTGCGCCGGCGCTGGAGGAGTTGTACAACTTCGGCCCGCACATCGGTAATCTGACATTCGAAGTAGGCAATCCTAGGCTCACGCGTGAACGCAGCGACGGTATCGATCTCTCGCTTCGCCACACCTCGGATCGCCTGCGCGCCGTGGCTAATTTCTATTACTACGATATCAAGGATTTCGTCTTTCTTGCTCCGACCGGGGAAATAGAGGACGGATTGATCGAGGCCCAGTATTTGCAGTCAGGCAGCCGCTTCCTCGGTACGGAAGTAGACCTCGATTTCGCGGTGCATCCAAATTTATGGGTCAACCTCGGGTTTGATACCGTCGATGCGCAATTGAAAGACACGAATACCCCGCTGCCGCGGATACCTCCGCTGCGCGGGCGATTCGGCTTGGACGCGCGATACAACAATCTTAGCGTCAGGCCAGAAGCGATTCTGGTTAAAGACCAGGACGAGTTATTCCCGACTGAAACGCGAACCGCCGGATATGCGCTTTTCAACGTGCTCGCTTCCTACACGATCCCGCATCCACACTACGCGCATATTTTTTCAGTCAATGCGTTTAACCTGGGTGACCGCGTGTATCGCAATCACCTGTCTTTCATTAAAGAGCTGGCCCCGGAAATCGGGCGTGGCGTGCGCTTCACCTACACCGTCAGATTCTTCTGAGAGGGGAGCATGCGCGAGCAAAGAGAAATA
>JANOGZ010000303.1:0-2423 GCA_031406255.1 Pyrinomonadaceae bacterium
GCCCGCTCCGCCTCGACCAGCACCTCTTCCAGAATAGTTTGAATGTTTTTTCCCACCGCGCAGCGCCGATCGGGACGCCTGTAGTGAAGCGAAAACAGGTTCGCCTCCTCCACCGCGCGGTACACGTCGAGCAGCGTGATCTGTTCGGGGCGCCGCGCCAGACGGGAGCCGCCCGCCGCTCCCGTCTGCGAGACGACCAGTTGCGCGCGCGCCAGTGCGCACCAGATGCGCCGCACGACCACCGGATTGGTGTTGACGCTCACCGCCACCCGCTCTGACTTGATCGGTTCATCCTCCGCCCGCGCCATCAAAACCAGCACATGAACGGCGACGGCAAAACGACTGCTAACAGGCATCCGTCCCCTTCTTCTCCAACGGTAATGTGAACGCCCCTCCGCGTATTCGTAACTATGTTAGTTACGAAAGGTGGCTGCGTCAAGCGGCCACCTCCGGGCGGCGCTGAAGGGTTAAGGGAAAACGGGGCGGCGCGCCGCCCGTTCTTCAATCGGCGGTGTAGTTGATTTCCATCCGGCGAATACGGAAGCTCGCAAACACGAGGGCCGCGGCGGTCACCGCGAGCAGGCTGGGCACAGAAATCCAGGCGGGCGTCGGCTCGACGACGATGGCGAAGGGGCCTTCCGACATCGGAACCGGCGCGAGCGAGTGAAGATAATGAATGACGCTTATTTTCTTCAGCAGCGGTGGCAGTAGAAAGTTGATCCACTCCCACCCGTAGATCAGCAGCGCGGGTATGATCGGATTGCGAAAGAATAGTCCGATGATGAGAAAAGCCGCTCCGTAGCCGAAGCAGGCCAGCATCGTGATTCCGAGGTACGTCAACGCATGGCCGAGACCCGGCCCATCGAAAAGATACTGGAGGCCCGCCGCGTAGCCGCGTGTGAAATAGAGCACCAGAAAGGATGCGAGCGTCGTGCTGGTGAAAAGCATGACCGAAGTCAGCAGCCCCGACAGGTATTTTCCGACGACGAGCACTTCGCGGCGCACGGGAGAGAGAAAGTAGTAGTGCAGGCTTCGATCAACGATCTCGCCGCGAAAAAGGTTCATAAAGATCCAGGCGCAGCCGAAGAAGACGACCGTGCGCAGAATCAGGCCGCCGTAGATCGCCGCGTAAACGATGCTGAGCCCGCCGTTATCCTGGATCCACTCGCGCGCCGTCAGCGGGAAGAGTGCGAGGAGGCCGAGCAGCAGCACGGGCAGCAGCGCCAGCAGATAAATGAGAAACGCCCGCCGTCCGGTGAAATTCTTTCTCAACTCGAGCCGCAGGATGGCGAGGATCTGGCGTCCCCACAGCGCCCAGGGCAGCTCACGTGAACTTTTCTCCGTCGATCTGGCGGCCTCGACCGTTGAACTCATGTGCCTTCTCCACTCGAACTGATCAGATATTGGTAAACCGCGTTCAGATCATCATCAACGGGCGCGACCGATTCGATCTGGAGATTGCCATCGAGCACGATCCGGTTCAACAGCAGGTAGAACCCGTCGGCGTCGCGCGTTCTGACAAAGAGCCCCTGGCGGTCGGCGTGGATCCGCGCCTCGACGACCGTCTCCAGCTCGAAGATTCGCGCGGCCAGCAGCGACGGCCGATCACAGCGAATGAGGACTTGCATCGGATGCTCCGGCATCTCATCGCGCACGCCGTGAACATCGCCCTCGGCGACGACATAGCCGTTGTTGATCAGCACCACGCTATCCGACATCATATCCACTTCGTGCAGGATGTGGCTCGAAATGATCAGGTACAGTCCCTGCTCGGCCAACTGGCGAAAGAGCCTGATGATTTCGGCGCGGGCCATCGGGTCCAGGCCATTGAGCGGCTCGTCGAGGATCAGCACCGAAGGATTATGAGCGATGGCCTGCGCGAGCCTGATCCGCTGCCGCATCCCCTTGCTGTAGCCGGCGACCTTCCGATCAGCCGCGTCGAGCAGGTTGACGCGTTCGAGCGCCTGTGAGGTTAACTCATCGGCCGCGCGCCTGCTATAGCCGTGCACGGTCAGAAAGGACTCGATGAATTCGCGCCCCGTCGCGCCTCTCGGAAACGAGTCGAACTGGGCGCAGTAGCCGACCTTGCGAAAAAGCGTCTCGGGCTGGTCGGGCGTCGTGCCGAGCACGCTGATGCGGCCGCGCGTCGGACGCAGCAGCCCCGTCATCAGATTCATCAGGGTGGTCTTGCCGGAGCCGTTCGGACCTACCAGACTGGTGATCCCCGGCGCGATCGAGAGATTGACGCCGTTGACGCCGAGAATCTCGCCGTAGAATTTGGAAACATCGTCAAAAACGATGAGCTGCTCCGGTAAGGTGGCGACCATTATTTGATCACCTCATACGCCCGCACCTTGCGGAAGAGCAGCACCAGGCAGAGCGCGCAGATGATGCTCACCGAGACCCACGCGGCCCACAGCGGC
>JANOGZ010000332.1:0-17629 GCA_031406255.1 Pyrinomonadaceae bacterium
CGAGGGAGAGACCGGACACGTCGTCACCAACCGCGCCGGTCACGTGCGCTCGTTGCCCGACCGCTATCGCGCACTTCTGAGCGCTAAACCCCTCCCCCTGCCGCAACAAAGGGCGGAGCGGGTGCCCGAAGGCGATGCCCCTGCGTAAATAAGGAAGGGCCGCCGGAAGCCACATATTCCGGCCTCCCGTCTACTCCTATCGCCCGATGGTTTTTCAAGATTCGTGCTTGAGGGCGAGCCGCGAAATCTCACGCGCGCGCCCCGTCGTTTCATCGATGTCGATGACGGTCGCACACAGCCGCACATCCCCTTTAGCGTGCTCCGCCCGCTTGTAAATGACCGAGGTGAAGCGGGCGATGACGTCGCTGCGATCCATCCCGATCACACCGGCGTAGCTTCCGGTCATGCCGATATCCGTCAGATAGGCCGTGCCGTTCGTCAAAATCCGCTCATCAGCGGTCTGCACATGAGTGTGCGTGCCGACCACCGCTGACACACGCCCATCCAGATACCAACCCATCGCGCACTTCTCCGAAGTGGCTTCGGCGTGCATATCAACGAGCCTGACGCGCAAATCATCACCGAGCGATTCGAGCAGCTCATCGACAACGCGGAAGGGATCATCCGCCGGCTGCATAAAGACACGGCCGAGGAGATTAAGGACAGCGATGCGCACGCCGCGCACCGCGCCCGTCCACATCCCGCGCCCGGGCGTGCCCGGCGGGTAATTCGCCGGACGCAGCAACCGCGGCTGGCGTTCGATATATGGAATAACCTCGCGCTTATCGAAGATGTGATTACCGGAGGTCATCACGTCAATGCCGGCGGCGAAGAGCTCATCTGCCAGCGACGGCGTGATCGAGAACCCCCCGGCGACGTTTTCCGCATTCATGACGGCGAAATCAATGCCGTATTGTTCGCGCAAATCCTGGATGCGTTCGAGCACCGCGATCCGGCCGGGCCGCGCCACCACATCACCGATCATCAACACTCTCATATACGTTCTTCGCTCATGCCCCGGGGCCCGTCTGCTTCCTGCGCCGAAGCAAAAGCGCGTCCCGCTCATTAACTCTTCCGCGAGACGCGCCTTCCGGCACCGCTATGTGAATCTCTTTCGAACGAGCCTTCGTTACTTTCGTTACTACCACCGCGTGAATTTGATTTTAAACATTTGAAACGAAGCGACACACCAAAGATCATGACCGAACCGCTGCGCTTGATCGGCGCACATCTTCGATAAATGGCTGGAGGGAAATCCGCAACGGCCGTTCCGAAGCCGTGATTGAACCTGCGTAAACAGGTGGGCGACTTAGTTAAGCCGCTGCCTCTGGCAATTTCCTTACGATGAAGGAATGCACTGGCAAAAAAGCGGCATCGGTCTCCCTTTTCAACGGCGTTGGCTCAATCATCGTAAATCGGTGACGAACCCCGCAGAATATTCCCTCAGCCACGAGCGATACTAGCACAGGCGAAAGCCGGAGGCTAGAGGTCAATTTTGGGGCCAGGAGGTCAGTAAAAAGCCCTGGCCTGCCTTAGATCAAACGTCTCCGTAAAAGATCGAGCGCCGCCTGCGCTGCGCGCCAGCGCACGAGCTGGCGATCGCCGGGCAGCATTAGCTTACGGTGCTCGGTATGGGCATCATCGGCGAGCGCGATGAAGACCAGCCCGACCGGTTTCGCTTCGTCTCCCCCACCGGGGCCGGCGATGCCCGTCACGGCGATGCCGAAATCCGTCTCGGCACGGAGGCGCACTCCTTCGGCCATCGCCTCGGCGACGGGCGCGCTGACCGCGCCGTATTCTCCGATCAGATCGGCCGGAACCCCGAGCAGACGCACTTTCGCTTCGTTTGAATAGGCGACGATCCCCTCTTTGAAGTAGGTGGACGAGCCGGGAACTTCGGTGATCCGCTGGGCGATCAGGCCGCCGGTGCAGCTTTCGGCCGTGGCGAGCGTAAAACCGGTCACCGCCAGACGCAGGCCGATGACCTCCTCCATCATCTCGCCGCGAAAAGCGAAGATCGCATCGCCGAGACGTTCCTCGATCTGCCCGGCCAGTCCGTCCAGCAATAGTTCGGCATCACGTTCTGTTTTGGCCTGCGCCGTGAGGTGGATTTCGATTTCGCTCTGGTTAAACAAGATCGTCGTCTGCGGATTCTTGTACTGCGTGTAAACGGGCGCGATCCGCTCATCGACCGCCGATTCCCCTATCCCGGCAACACGCAGGACCCGCCGCGCGACCCGCACGTCGCCGACTTTTGCGGCGAGCTTCGGCCCGACGAACGACTCGAACATCGGACGCATCTCGCGCGGCGGGCCGGGCAACAGGACGACCGCGCGGCCCTCATGCTCGATGAACATGCCGGGCGCTGTGCCATGCGGATTATCCAGCACCTGCGCGCCCTCGATGACCATCGCCTGACGCGAGTTGATCTCCGGCATCTTACGTCCCCATCCGGCAAATTTTTCGCGGATGCTTTCGAGCACCTTCTCGTGCAGCATGAGTCGGCGACCGAGCGAGCGCGCCGCGACTTTGCGCGTGATATCGTCTTCGGTCGGTCCGAGGCCTCCCGTGGTGATCACGACGCGCGAGCGCCTGAGCGCGTCGCGGATCGCCTCTTCGAGGCGCGCGTCGTCGTCGCCGACCACGGTTTTCAGCTTAACTTCGATGCCGATACTGTTGAGTTTTTCAGTCAGCCACAGGCTATTCGTGTCCGTCCGATCCGGGGTCAAGAGTTCCGAACCGATGGCGATGATTTCAGCGGTATGCATAAGTTTGATGAGAACGAAGAATTTTATCCTTCACCGAGCGCGGTCGGGCAGGATTCACGACAACAGCAATTTTCACGCACCGAAGACGCCGCTGAAGTCAGCCGGAGGAGTTTCCATTCGGTTCGCGACTGGCTCGACATCACTCGAAGTCTTTATCTTACTCCTGTTTGTCTTCCCCCTCGAAACGGGAATCTCGTCCGGGTGAATTACGGAGACGGGGCGGCGCCGACGCCGAAAACTTTAAATTCCCGCACCCACATCACAAACGGTCGATTTGTGGGCCCCTGCTGGGCGGGTTGAAGGATACGCAGGCGCGATATCGTGACCGGTGCAAACTCGAAGGCTGTCCGGTCATATTGATTTTCCGGCTCGATGATGGAGATCGTGCGCCATTCTCCGCGCTCGTCCGGCACCTGCAACTCCGCCCGCCGCGACGGCATGAAACGCCCGCGGTCAAAGCCCCAGTAGACGTACACGGCGGCGACCCGAGACGGCTCAGCCAGACCTATCTCGATCCAGTGCGGCACGGGAGTTTCAGCAGAGGCCCAGTTGCCCTCGTTGTAGCGCATGCCGGTGATGCGGCGCACATCGATGATGTCATCGGTCAGAGGTGCTATGCCGTATCCATCGAAGCTTGAGTCCACCTCAACGCGCGCGGGGCGGAGCGCGACGAGAGCCGAAAGAGGCGCCGGCGTGCTCGCCGGAGCGGCGGCGACCGCCGGAGATGCTTCTGTGACCGCTTCACGCGTGCCCGGATTGGCGGGACGCCGCGAGTAGTAGATAACGCTCGCGCTGGCCAGCGCGGTGGCGAAGAGCGCGGTGACGATCCATATTCCCCGCGCCCGCGCGCGCGAAGTGATATCCAGGCGTGTCAGATTGGCCGTCGCCGGCGAAACGCTTAATTCGTGGCCGCACACGCGACAGCGTCTCGCTTCGGGCTCGTTTTCGACTCCGCATGCGCCACACGTCGCCGTGCTCGGGATCGGGATGGGTTGCGTCACGTAGCTTTCGCGCGACGAACTGTCCGACCTTTTTCCGGCAGCGGCGCCTTCCCTGTTCACGCTCTGCTGCGGAGCGGGTGAAGCGAAGATAAGGTTTTCCGCAAGACCATCTGTACTGCGGCCGCGTGCGTGCCGCACGGCGCGCCAGAAGTCGACCGCCGTGGCGAAGCGCCTCTCCGGCCTCTTTTCGAGCGCGCGTAAGATGACGCCCTCGATGTCCGGTGGTATCTCAGCGTTGAGTTCGGCGGGCGGCCAGGGAGGCTCTTCGATGTGCGCGCGCAAAATATCGGTACGCGAAAGCGCTTCGTCTTCGCCGCCGAAAGGCGGCCGGGCGGTGAGCATCTCGTAAAGAATGACGCCGAGCGAGTAGAGATCAGAGCGCTGATCAACCGGCGCGCCGTCGGCCTGTTCGGGCGAGACGTAACGCGGCGAGCCATACGCCGTGCCAAAGGTATCGGTAGTGTCGGCGCCGACCAGCTTGACGATTCCGAAATCTGTGATCTTGATGCGGTCGTCGGGTGCGACGAGAATATTCGGCGGTTTAAGATCGCGATGAATGATGCCGCGATGCGTTGAGCCATCCTGATCACGATAGGTGAAATTGTGCGCGTAGGCGACGGCAGCCAGGATTTGCTCGAAAAGATCAAGGGCGCGCTCTACTGGTAGCGGACGCCCTTCGCTCGCAATCAACTGCGCGAGCGAGCGGCCCTCGACATGCTCCATCACGATGTAGTAGGTCTGTTCGGCGACGATGTAATCGTAGATCTTAACGATTGCGGGATGATCCAGTTGTGATTGAATATAGGCTTCGCGCTCAAAGCGATGGCGGAGGCGGCGCAGGTCGCGTCCGCCACGTGCATTGATGGATTTGATGGCGACCTCACGCGGCAGCGTCATATGACGCCCGCGGTAAACTATACCCATCCCGCCGCGGCCGATGAGTTTCCCGACAATGTAATTGCCTACCTTGCTTTCAGTCACCATTTATAGCGCGGATAGACGGCGGCAGTAGAAATAGCTCATACATGCAGCGTCGCGCTGAGGAAGCCGCTTCGAGTTACGCCGTCTTCTTCTCTTCTTCGTACACGTCGCGCAACACATCGGCGATGGGGGGAGGCATCGGGGGGGGAGGGGCGAGCGCGGGCTGGCGGCTACTACTTGCAATAGGACTCAAGGGAGCGCCGTCCTTATTCGGTGCGGCGACTTGTTTAGCGGCCGGGGCGGCAACCGCGGCGCGTGTCGTCGCCTGGACGCGCGTCAGTGTCCGGCTCTCTTCAAGCAGCAGTGCCGCGCGCGTGCGGCGCGCGCGATCGAGGCTGCGGATCGCAGCCATCGTCTGCGGCGCTTCAGCCGGTTCGCGCTCAAGCCGGCGCAGCACCTTGACGTAGCGACCCAGTTCCGCCGAATACGTAAAGCGATGGCCCTCATCGCCCTGCTCATTCTCGAGGACGTAGGAAAGATGCTCGACGGCGGCTTCGTAATCTGCCGTGCGGTGGTAGAGCGCGCCGAGGGCGAAGTGGACGAGCGGCGGCGGATCGCTCATCATTTGCAGGACGCCCTGACCGCGTTCGATCACGTCGGCGATCTCGAATCCATACCAGCGCCGCTCCTCATCCCGAAGGATCTCATTGGCGGCGATATAGAAGTCAAAGACACACCTGATCTCCTGCTGCTCCGAACGCTGCACGGCGCGGCAGATGAAGTACACAACGACGGCGAAAAAGATGATCACCGTTGGCGGGATACCCATCATCAAAAGCATCGCCATAATGACGATGATGGCGAGAATTCTTTGCGTCGCTTCTTTTCCCTTGCCGCCCATAACCGTATCAACTCGAAGCTCAAATCGCGAACGAGGCGGGGATTTTCTATCGCGTGGTCTCCCCGCTTGATGGAGAAATTCGCTGGCGGATGGCCGCGCCTGCCGCCACGGTGGAGAGCGCGCCGCCGAGGTCGCGCGTCGTTTCGCTCTGCAAAATCGCGTCGCGCACCGCTCTTTCGACGCTTGCGGCCGCCGCGCCGTGGCCGAGATATTCTAGCATCATCGCCGCGGTGAGAATAGCACCGGCCGGATTTGCCTGGGATTTTCCGGCCAGCGGCGGGGCACTGCCATGAACCGGCTCAAACAGGGAAACGCGCCCGGGATGAATATTGCCGGAGGCGGCCAGGCCGAGTCCGCCCTGCAGGGCCGCGCCGAGGTCCGTCAAAATATCGCCGAACAAATTGCTCGTGACGATACAATCATACTGCGCCGGGTTGAGCACCATGAACATCGCCATCGCATCGACATACTGGTGGTTCGCTTCAATCTCCGGGTAACGCCCGGCCACTTCCTTAAAAACTCTCTGCCACAGATCACCGCCGAAGCGCTGGACGTTTGATTTGTCGGCCATCGTCACGCGGTGCCTTTTGTGCGCGCGCGCATAATCGAAGGCGGCGACGATGATCCGCTCGACCCCCCGACGTGTATTCAATTCTTCCTGGGTGGCGATCTCTTCGGGTGTGCCCTTCTTTAAAAACCCGCCCGCGCCGCAATACGCGCCCTCGGTGTTTTCGCGAAAGACCACGAAATCGATATCGTCGGTAGTACGTTCACGCAGCGGAGTCAGGCGTGGGTCGAGCAGGCGCACGGGGCGCAAATTTATGTAGAGATCAAGACCGCGGCGCATCCCCAGAAGAATATCTTCCGCGTGCTGGTTGGAAGGGACGCGCGGGTCGCCGAAAGCTCCGGCGAGGATGGCGTCGAACTCGCGCGCCAGCATATCGAGCGCGCCCTCCGGCAGGCTCACGCCCTCGCGCAAAAACTTCTCCGCGCCCCACTCAAAATGCTCAAACTCGAGCTCGACGCCGTGGCTCTTTTGCAAATCTTCGAGCACACGGACGGCCTCGCCGATCACTTCCGGGCCGATTCCGTCGCCCGGCACGACGGCGATGCGCTTCACCTTTCTCGTCATCACTTCTCCGGCATATCCCGTCGAGAGCCAAAAATAAGTTCTCGCCGCGCGCGAGAACTTCAGGAATTCTCCCAACTTATGATGGGGCCGATTACGTTACGGCGTTTTTTCCGATGTTTGTCTTTTTCGTCCCGCGCTAGTACGGGACGCATAGAACGGGGATGCGCGCGCCGCGCAGAACCTTCTCCGCCGTCGAACCGAACAGAACCTCATCCACCGGAGCCGAGCGCCCGCGCATGCCCATGACGATCATCGGCAGATCGAGATCGCGCGCGATTTTGAGTATCTCGACGAAGGGCACGCCGATCACAGTCATGCGCTCGATGCTGATCTCATTCTTCTCGATATCGATTAATATATTAGCGAAGCTCGTTTCGGCCTGTTCGCGCATGCGGGCCGTGATCTCTTCCGCTGTGCCGAGTGCCACCGCCACCGCATCATTAATGAAATGCTCGTCTATCACATGCAGCAATGTCAGATCGCCATCCGGCGCAGCAATCCCCACGGCGACGCGCACAGCGTTGATCGAACAGGGTGAAAAATCAATCGGCACCAAAATATCCGGTGATTTGATCACGAACAATTCTCCTTCCCCAAGGCGCTTCAGGAGGAAGCGCGCTTGCTCAATAAGCGCTCTTCGATGCGCGGCAAACTGCCCAGCACGACATCACCGACCGTCTTCAAACTGCGCGGTGAGATTTTATCCAGCGTATCATCGGCGGTATGCCAGTAAGGATAAGAGTTGAGTTGGATGATATCAACCGCCTCGATGCCCGCCCGTAAAAACGGTTCGTGATCGTCGCCGCCGATGCCTTCTTCGCGGTCGACGAACTGCGCGCGATGACCCAGTTCGCGCGCCGTCTGCCAGATCACGTCGACGATCCATGTGGTGCTCGTCGGGTCCCGTCCGAGTTCCAGACTCTTGTATCCGACCATATCGAGCAGGATCAAGAGGCGCGCCCTCTTCAATTCCCCCCGCGCGATAAGTCGCGCGACGTAGCGGCGGCTGCCATACGTATTATCCGGGCCGTCCGCCGTCCGGCACTCTTCCCAGCGCTTGCAGAAGGCTTCTTCACCATCGAAGAAGACGAAACGATAGGTAAAACGCGGCTTGCCGGCGGCGGCCACGACGCGCGCGAGTTCGAGCAGCACGCCGCTCGAACTCCCGCTGTCGTTAGCGCCGACGAAACGAAACTCTTTGAAGAGCTTCGTATCGTAATGGCTGGCGAGGATGATGTAATCGGGCGTCTCCCCGGCCAGCTCCGCGGTGATGTTGACCATCGCGCGCATGCCGACCGGCGTCTTCGCGCGAAATTCATCGGTCGAGACATTGAGACCATAGGATTTCAGTTCGCTGATGATGTACTGCCGTGTCCTGGCAAGCTCGGCGGAGCCCGGCGGGCGCGGCCCCATGTCGACCATCTTTTTCACATGAGCGAACGCCCGTTCCCCGTCAAAAGCGTTGTGGCGGCGGGAGACGGGCGAAGAAGTTGCGACGCGAGGAGGCGATACCGGCGCGCCCGCATCATCTCCTTTTGCGGCGCCGTCCGGGCTGGCGAGCAGAGTCAACGGGAGAAAGAAAAGAAGCGCGAGCGAAGAGTTTATGCGTGTCAGAAGCGTGCGCTCGCGGCCGGATTTTCGTTCACGTGCAAGTATCGTCCGCATAGATTTCAGCGACGTCCTTCCTCGATACTGATTTACGGAACGGGAAATTCTCTCCAGCGCTCGCCCGCCCTCAGGCGGGATGCGCGAGTCTTTCAGGCGGATGGTTCTTTCGTCTCTTCATGGCCTGGGGTTGAAGACGCGCGATGCTCAGTCGGGCGGCGCGCGGCGCGCTCGCGTCTGGCAAGCGTCCGCCCCCTTCCGGCCATCAGATCGAGGCCCTTTTCGAAGATCTTGAACGGGAGATTGGCGATCGCGCTGAGTGTCTGAGCGGCGGCGACCGCTTCCAGCTCAATCAGCGTCGCGAGCTTCTTTTCAAGCGGCATCTCACGAAACTCTTTGCTGAAATCCCTGACCGTTTCCTCCGTGGTTTCTTCGCGCTCGGTGACCGGCACGGGACGTAAAACAAGCTGGCCGCCGCGTTCGATCTTCGTCTGGCAGGCCAGCCGTTCCCCGGACGCCAGACGCTCAGGACTGAGGCGCTCGCGCTCCGCCGTGGTCAGCGTCGAAAGAAGCGTTGCGCCCTCTTCAACGACCACGGCGCATGTGTCACACTCACCGCGTCCTTCGCATTCAGCCGGCAGACGCACGCCCAGGCGTTTAGCCGCGTCCCATAAATACGTGCCTTCGGCGACAATTCCCTGCTTCTCATCCGGCTTCCACTCGATATTAACGCTCATTCCCTGCTCCCTCGCGTGCAAATATGTCGACTTTGAAATCTTGTGGGTTGACTAGAAAGGAAGTTACACCGCTCGACATGAAGAATCAAGGGAGGAGACCAAATGGCAAGGGGCAAAGAGTTGTCGATCTCCCTGCCCCCTCTTTCCACGACTTTTTAGGTACCACTGTAAACGCGCGCGATCTTATTTCGTGCTGGGTGCGGAGGCGAAGCGCAGGCGCGGCTCAGCAGCCGTCTGGTCTCGCTTATGCGTGTGCGCCGCGCGCCGGCAGGCGACGCAAAGGCCGAAGATGCGCAGCGAGTGCTGGGTCGGCTCGAAGCGGTGCTTGACGGCGATGGCGTCCTGAATGGCTTCGAGTTCAGCGGAAAAAAATTCGATCGTGGCGCCACACTCCGTGCAGATCATGTGATCATGATGCGGATGTTTGTAGTTATGCTCATAGCGCGTGCGCCCGTCACCGAAGCGAACCTCCCGCGCGAGTCCCGCCTCGGTCAGCAGCTTGAGCGTACGGTAAACCGTAGTCTGGCCGACCCCCGGGTCTTCCCGTTTGACGAGATGATAGAGGTCTTCGCTGGAGAGATGTTCCTCCGTGCGCAGGAAAACCTCGAGGATCAGGTCGCGTTGAGCGGTGCGCTTAAGTCCGGCGCGCTGTATGTGGCGATGAAATATCTCTTTTTCTTCGGTCATAAACCTACTTTGCTTTCATCGAAACGACCTTGCAGCTCTGAAACAAGGACATTCTAGCACCAGCCGAGGCGCGATGTGAAGAAGTTGGAAAGAAAATGGCGGGCATGTTATCTTTTCGCCTCAGGTGCCGGGGTGGCGGAATGGCAGACGCGACGGACTTATGTTCTTTGAGCACGCCAGTCGGGAAACCCTGGCGTGAATGGAGTCAAAGTCGGCGAAACCTGAACAGCGCGCGAGTTGCTGGCAACGCCGAGCTAAGGCTGGCTTCGAGTTTGAATCGAGCCAGTAAAGTGTAGAGACGAGACGGCTCCCTCCTAAACACCCACCTGACGGTGCATGGAGAAGGCATCGTCCAGACCACAAACCGTTTTTTTTAGCGGGCGGCGAAAGCCGTAGTGGTAAGAAAATCCGTTGGCCGAAAGGCCGTGCGGGTTCGAGTCCCGCCCTCGGCACCATTTTCCAGGACAAGAAGGCTCCTCCACGGCTTATCCGTGGAAGAGCCTTCGCTTGGCTGTGAAGGGTAGTTTTCGCCGCGCCTCCGGTCCTCGGCCTGGCTCAGTGGTCAGCACCGGGAGGCCCGCCACCGTTCGCCTCACTCCGGCGTCACATGGCTTTCGACAACCGCGTAGTTGCTCGTATCAGGATTCGACATGCTTTGAACGGTTACGGTGAGCGTCAGCAGCGTGTCTTCCGGCGTGTCAGCGGGCGGATGTAACTCGACCTTGATATCCGCGGTCTCATTGGCACCGAGTCTGAAGGTTTGCGGGCGGGTGGAGCGAAGGAAATTTTTATCGCTGAAGGCGATGAACCGGAAGGTATCAGCCGCGCCGCTATTTGTCACCCTGAATATATAAGTGGCAATCTGGCCCGGCTTGATTTCTCGATCGGCCGGCGCGTTAACCCGCACGGTTTGCGGTCTGACGATAGCCGGACGAAGGCGTTGATAGACTCGGCCATTGGCATCCGTTCCCGTCAGATAAGCTCGAAAGGGTGAGCGGGGCAGTTCAATCTCACCGTAAAATTCGCCGGAGATGCTTCCCTCAGGCCCTTTGATCTCCCGCAGATCGAGCTTCCCAAGAACCATGCCATCGTCGGAACGCAACTCGAACTGAGCGGTGCGCGCGTCTCCGACAGAGACACGGGCGCCCACGATGGCGGTTTTCCCCAGCAGCGGGTATCCCTCGATCGGGAAATAACCCTCGTGGCCCGGACGCCCGCCAATTTCCAGAAACCTGAAAGAAGCGAAATCGATCGAACTTCTCCCCCCGACCCTTAGAGAGAAAGGCCCCTCGCCATTCACCACGATGCTCCACACGCCGGCCAGCGGGTTGGTGATGACATAAACGGCTCCATTGACGAGCGCGACGGAGCGCACATCGGCGTCCGTCGGCTGCACAATCGAGCCGTCCGGCCTTTTAACAAAAAAGGAAGATGCGCAACTCGCAGAAAAGCTCGCGCGCGTTACGGTCGAATCAATCGGCACCGTGTATGTTTTGTTAGCCCCCGCCAGCACATCATTGATCGCAAGCAAATCCTCCATATTCGGGCTGCTGGACAATTCGGTAAAAAGACCGATCCGGTCCATGTCGGCGGGCGTTATCGCCCACACCAGACCACCCGTGTCGTTGGCCGTACGCACGTATGACGGATCAACATCAGAGCATTTTCTGATTGGTTTGGAAGAGTTCTGCCGCGCCGTCAGAGAAGCCTGGCGGCTCACGTTAGCGACTGGCCCGCCTTCTCCGGAGCTGGCGGTCGTGCGTGCGAAAGCGACGCCAGCAAGCGAGAGCAGAATTGAAAAGAAAAAAGCGCTTGATCGATACAGCATACGGGCCGGGACTCCTGAGAATTGTGAGGCAAATCTGCGGGCAGAGGTGTTTGAAAAACCACAGCGCGGTCGCCCTGCGGCTCAAGTAAAACTGTAGCACAGATCACGGGGACACTGAGAGAAATTTTTACACTATTACTGCTTGGCTTCGAACGAGAGATTGTCAGCCATAGAATTTCCAGGCGTGAATTCCGAACGCGACGCTATTCGTGCGCGGCCATGCCATCAACTTGAGCCTCGCTCACCGGCCGCCGACAATTTCTCACCGCACATAGAGCCAGACAAAAACGCCTGCCGGTACCGGCAGGCGTTTTCTGATCAGTGATCCGTTGTTCATTCTTCGTTAGCATTATCCTGGACGCCATCCACCGGATCAGCATCGAGCACGGTGCTCATCCCTTCATTCGCTTCACCTGTGGTCGGCGCGTCCGGCTCTGCCGCATCGTCCTGCTCCGCCGAGCGCTCCTGCGTATTAAAGTGCGCGGGTGATTCTTTTCGCTCTTTCTCCATGCTCCCCGGATCCTCTTTCCGGCGCTCTGGCGAGGAATTTTAGTATTTCGGCACGCTCTGATCCACTTCGTTTGACCAGGCGGTGATGCCGCCCTTGAGGTTGATGAGGCGTCCGGTGTAGCCCGCTTTCTTCAAAGCCTCGATCGCCTTCGCGCTCCGTCCACCCATTTTGCAATGCACCACCGTTTCGCGGCTCTGGTCAATTTCATTCATCCGGTTCACGACCTGCCCCAAGGGTATCAGCTTTGAACGCTCCAGGCGCGCGATCTCATATTCGTTCGGCTCGCGCACGTCGATGATTTGAAGATCATCGCCGCTATCCAGACGACTCTTTAGTTCGGTGGCGGTGATTTCTTCCATTTGTTGATTCGTTGCTTGATTCACTGCTTCAGCCTCCGTCGGTTGTGGCTTTAATCCACAGAATTCTTCGTAGTCAATGAGCTCTTTTATCGTCGCGTTCTCGCCGCAGACCGGGCATGCCGGGTCTTTCCTCAGCTTCAGCTCGCGAAAACGCATCTTCCATGCATCGAACAGAAGCAGCCGATTGATCAGCGGTTCGCCCCCGCCGAGAATGAGCTTGATCGTTTCGTTGGCCTGAATCGCCCCGACTATTCCCGGCAGCACGCCGAGCACGCCTCCTTCGGCACAGGACGGAACGAGTCCGGGCGGCGGCGGCTCCCTGTAGAGGCAACGATAACATGCGCCACGCTCGGCCCAAAAGACGCTCGCCTGCCCCTCGAAGCGAAAGATCGAACCATAGACGTTTGGTTTGCCCGTCAGCACGCACGCGTCATTGACCAGATAACGCGTCGGGAAATTGTCCGTGCCATCGACGATAATATCGTAATCGCGAAAAAGTTCGAGCGCGTTCTCGCTCGTCAGGCGCATCTCATACGTCTCGATCTCGACGTGCGGATTGATATCGCTCAGGCGGTCGCGCGCGGACTCGATCTTCGGGCGGCCGACATCGCGCGTGCCGTGCACGATCTGCCGCTGCAAGTTTGATTCGTCGACCACATCAAAATCCACGATCCCGAGGCGACCGACGCCCGCCGCCGCCAGATACATGCCGAGCGGCGCGCCGAGGCCGCCGGTGCCGATCATCAGGACGCGCGCCGCTTTTATGCGCCGCTGTCCATCCATCCCGACTTCCGGCATGATTAAATGGCGGCTGTAGCGCGCGATCTCTTCATTGGAGAGGGCGGGACCGTTCGCACCGGCGGGCGCTGGTGAAATATCCGCTTCACTCGTCGTGCCGCCCGCGATCGAAGGGACGATGGTAACGGTGTCTCCGGCTTTGATTTTCGTCTCAAGCCGCTCGGCGTGGCGTATGTCTTCATCGTTAAGATAGACGTTTACGAAATTACGCAACGATTGCTGATCGCTGTAGAGATGCTTGCGCAGATCTCGATATTCGTTCGTCAGACGATCGAGCGCCTCGCCCACCGTCTGCGCCTCGACCTCGATCTCCGACCGTCCGCCCGCATACTGCCTGAGCGCGGTCGGGATCAAAACTGTAACTGGCATGGCTCACTCCCCCTTTGAGATTTCTTCTTCGTTGAATCGCGACCGATCCGCTTCCATCTCCCACGAGCGTAGATCGCCGGCGCGTCCTTCACGCACGGAAACGATGATGTACGAATACGTCGGCCAGGCATGTTCCAGATCAAAACCGGATGGCACTGCCGGGTGATCCGGATGCGAATGATAGAAACCGACAACGTCGAGCTTTCGTTCGCGCGCGTGGCGCTCACCGCGCATCAATTCCTCCGGTCGGATCAGGAAACGGTTGCGTTTGGCTGCTTCCTCACGCGCGTTCGAGATCGGGAAGGTTTCCGAGACGATTTTTCGTCCATCCCCGGCGAAATGTCCGACCAGGAGCCCGCAGCATTCGTATGGATAATCGCTCTCCCCGTGCCTCCGGATGTGCTCCGCCTGATGTTGACTAAGAATGATCATTCACTCTGCTCTCTGCCCAAAACTCCTCACTCAAGTATCTTCCCCCACCGTCACACAAGACGGTCACGACGACCGATCCGCGCGGCACGTCGCGTGCCAGCCGGAGCGCCGCAAAGACGTTTGCGCCCGCGCTGATACCGACCAGTAATCCTTCCTCGCGCGCCAGCCGGCGCGCCATCTCCTGCGCGTCTTCGGTCGTCACTTCGACCGCCGTATCTGCCAGTTGCGGGTCATAGATACCGGGCACGATCGCTGTTTCCATGTGTTTCATGCCTTCGAGCCCGTGAAAAGGAGAATCGGGCTGCATCGAGACGCAGCGGATACGAGCGCTGTACTCTTTCAATCTGCGTGTCGTGCCGACGAAAGTTCCCGTAGTTCCGAGCCCGGCGAGAAAATGTGTGATGCGTCCATTGGTCTGCGTCCAGATTTCCGGCGCAGTCCCCACGTAATGCGCGCGCCAGTTCGCGTCGTTGTTGTACTGGTCCGGATAGAAATATTTGTCCGGCTCTTTTTCCGCCATCTCGCGCGCACGCAGTTGGGCGCCATCGGTTGACTGTAGCGGATCGGTTTCGACGAGTTGTGCCCCGTAAATGCGAAGAATGCGTTTACGCTCGTCGCTCGCGTTCGCCGGCAGGCAGAGCGTGACACGATAGCCACGCGCCGCGCCGATCATCGCGTAAGCGATTCCCGTATTGCCGCTCGTCGCGTCGAGGATGATGCGCGCGGGAGACAGCCGACCGCTTCTTTCACCTTCGAGGATCATCGCGAGCGCGGCGCGATCCTTGACCGAACCGCCCGGATTGAGGTGCTCGGCTTTGGCGTAAACTTCCACACCGGCGGGCAGACCCCGTGCGACGCGCCGGAGACGTATGAGCGGCGTGTTACCGACGTTCGATACCAGGTCGTCCCCCTGTGAGATGTAATCCTGCTGGTCTAAAAGCATCACGCGTCCTGAGAAAAACTTTGCGGTCGATCCAGAGACCGGCTGTTGCCATCGCTGATCACGAATTTTCAGCCCGCCAGCGCCTCCTCAACATCCTTTATGATGTCCGCGATATCTTCGATACCGACCGAGATGCGCACGAGGCCATCTGTAATGCCAAGTTGCTGCCTGCCTTCCGGAGGGAGGTCACGATGTGAGGCCGTTGCCGGGTGCAACACACCTGTAAAGACATCGCCGAGGCTCGTCGAGCGCACGCACAGGCGGAGCGCATCCATGAACCGGAACGCCGCTTCACGCGTGTCATCGCGCAACCGTATCGACACCAGCGCGCCCGCGTGGGGCGCTCGAAGCATACGCCCGAGGACCTTCGCATCTTCGTTGCCGGCATCGAGCCCCGGATAATACACGTGTTCGATGAGCGGATGGTTCGCGAGGCGTGCGGCCAGCCGTTGCGCGTTCGCGCACTGTCGTTCCATACGTATCGCCAGCGTCTTGAGTCCACGCATGATTTCGTGCGCTTCCCATACTCCGAGAATACCGCCGATCAGCTTCTTCGCGCTGACCAACGCCGCCGCGTCCACCGCGTCACGCGCGACGGCCAGTCCGCCGGTTGCGTCCCCATGTCCGCCGAGGTATTTCGTCGCGCTGTGAACCACGATGTCGGCGCCGTGTCTCAGAGGCTGGCAGAGATAGGGTGAAGCGAACGTGTTATCAATGATCAACCGCGCTCCGACCCGCTGCGCGATTTCAGCGCAGGCATCTATATCGCAAACCTTCAGCAGCGGATTCGAAATGGTTTCGGCGATTAAAGCGCCGGGCTTCACTTCGCGCGCTTTCTCTCGCAAATGCTCGGTATCCAGAAAACTCGTCGTGACGATCCGGACTCCGTACGCGCCGAAAACAGTGTGCAAAAGCTTCGCCGTCGCCCCGTAGAGGTCTTGTGAGGAGAGGATCGTTGCGCCGGGCGAGAGCTGACAGGCGAATAAGGCGGCATGGAGGGCGGCCATTCCGGAGGAGTAAGCACTGGCGCCCGTCCCCCCCTCAAGCACGCGCAGAGCCTCTTCGAGCGCGCCGGTCGTCGGGTTATCATGACGCGTATAGATGTAGCCCGACTTTTCGCCTCCAAACACCTGGTCAACTTCAACCATCGAGTCGTAGGTAAAAGTCGTCGTCGCATAGACCGGCGTGGAGACCGGCCTTCCCACGGGCAGCGGCAGCCTCTCGCCGGCATGGACAACCTGTGTGCTGATTTCCAATTCCCGTGGCTCGTCAGCCATCTCTCTCCTCATGCTTAACCCGGTTAAGTAGACGACCGTCTCACGTCAGGCTCCTTTTCGCAAAGTACCAGTCGGTCACGTCATAGTCTGACTGGACGCGCTTCTCCGCATCAGCCACCGTCTGCGGCGGCGGCACGATCACAGGCTCGCCCGATTTCCAGTTTGCCGGTGTCGCACAGGCGTTAGCATCCGCCGTCTGCAACGCATCCAAGGCGCGGAGCACTTCATCGATGTTTCGGCCGCACGTCATCGGGTAATAGATCAGGGCGCGAACCTTCGCCTTGTCATCGATGATAAAGACGGCGCGCACGGTGGCGGTCTCCGAGGCGGACGGATGAATCAAACCGTATTGCTGCGCCACTTTTGTATCGAGATCGGCGATCACCGGGAAGTCGATCTTCACACCGAAGTGCTGCTCGATATTCCTGATCCATGCGATGTGCGCTGTCACAGAGTCAACGGAGAGACCGATCAACTGCGCCTGGCGCTTTTTAAACTCCTCGGATCGTTTGGCGAATTCGACGAACTCGGTCGTGCAAACTGGCGTAAAATCTGCCGGGTGCGAAAAGAGGACGACCCATTTGCCTTTGAAATCCGACAACTTCAGCGGGCCGTGAGTGGATTTAGCTTCAAAGTCCGGAGCCGCGTCGTTAATGCGAGGCAGTGTCGGATTCGTTTCGGCGGCGGGTGCGGCGGGTGTGCTCATCTGGTGGTCTCCTTAAGTGTTAACTTTCATCTGGACTGCCCCAACGAGAAAGAGGTTTCCATAAATTCGCGCACATCAAATTCACAAGAATGGCGAACCACGATCGAATTCGCCTGCCGTCAATATAACGGATGGGTTGTATAATATAGCGGGAGGCGTGTCAAGCCGCAGCGTATAACGGCATGGCGGTCACCGAAAGGCTATGATTGCGCTTCCGCATATGTCATTACGAGGTACATCACTGTATCGCGCGTGCCGGGATTTTCATAGGTGTGCGCGACGTCGGCGCGAAAATAAACAGCGTCGCCGGCGCGCAGCTCGACGGGCGCGGAGTCGCCGACCGTGAGCCGCAACCGCCCGGCCTGAACGACTAAATTTTCGTAAGTTCCCTCGGCGTGCGCTTCGGCCGGCTCACGATGGCCGCCGCGCAAGCGCAATTCATAAAATTCGGCGCGGCGGCGGCTATCAAATGGAAAGAGCGCGCGACTCTCGAACGCGCCATCGGCGGAGCGCAGAATTTTAGCGGTGCCCGCCGCCAGCAGCTGTACTTCGTCAGCCGCATCATCGCCGAGCAGATCAGCGAAGCGAACGTCCAGGCCGCGCGCCACCTTCCACAGCAACGCGATTGTCGGCGTGCTCTCGCCAGCTTCGATC
>JANOGZ010000336.1:0-1864 GCA_031406255.1 Pyrinomonadaceae bacterium
GACATGGCCCAGGGCGGCGGACGCTGTAAAGCGGGGAAGCTCGCCGAAGTAATTGAAAATCTTGCGCGTCGCCTGTCCGGAGCCTGAGAAGTAATGTTCAGCTCCCACTTTCATACCCATAAGTGCAGGCGTCCCATGGAAAACATACACGCTTGACATTACCGCGCTGAAGTCCCTATGATTTCCCTTCCCGTGTGGGGCAGTAGCTCAGCTGGGAGAGCGCGGCGTTCGCAATGCCGAGGCCAGGGGTTCGATCCCCCTCTGCTCCACCAAAAAACTCCAGGAAATTTCACGATTAACGGCAGGCCCGCGGGCTTGCCGTTTCTCTTTTCCATCCCTTACATATCTACTGCCCGCGCTTCAGGTCTTTCAGCTCTACTCAATTTCGATATCTTTGGTCGGCACCATCGTGGCGATGACCTCGGATTGAAATCCGCATTTTCCGTGTGAGCCATCGCAGAAGGGTTTCCTTGAGCTTTGCCCGCAGCGGCATAAGGAGATGACAGCCTGGCACGGGATGTCGAATTTATACCCCCTCTCATCGTAGACTTCGTAATCGCCCTCGATGCGCAGTGAGCCATTATTGATGATCGTGATTTTAGTGGCCATAAATTACTCCTCAGCAATCATATCATTTAACGAAATCTGTTTATAAACTTTGCTTAGTCATTCGAGCAGGCCAGTGTTTAAGCACTGGCGCACAGTTCGTTCTGACAATCCCGAGCTTTCACACACTTCTTTAACGGCGCGGTGATGGCCCATTCCCGTAAATCAGGCTATCTTTTTTCGACCTGACGAATCCCAACGTCAGTAAGTTGGACAGCTATCGCTTCGTGATTCTCTATCCATATCCACCCTACCCGAGCTAAAGCCTTAGCTGTTTCATAGGCATTCTCCAGCTGGATGCCCCGTTTTCCTGTGATAGGGTCGTCGGACAGATATAGGGTTATATCTTTCAGGCCGTGCGTCTCGTCCGCTGCATTGAGAGCTGCTTCGTAGATACGCCTGAGAATGGCGCGCGCCATGTCGTCCGTGATAATCATTGCGCTTTAACCCCGCAGTCATATTAGCACAGCACCCAAAGTCGGTTAGAGTAGTCAGCGTTTTCACTCGCGAGCCAATACAATTTCTCATACAGAGCTGTTCCGCTTCTGACACAGCATAAGACCGACAACGCCGCACGGTACGCTCTAACAACCACATTCCCGGCCCGCATCGCCCGCCAGAGCGCGTTTCTACCGCCTCCCTGACCGTGTGATATAAGCCCGCCCATGCCCAAGCGAAGGGTTTATACCCCTACAGAGGTTGCGGAGTTTACACATTCCGCGTCCACTTCTCGACCGTCTACCGGGGCGTCGGTGCGTTCGCTTCGTTGCGGCGGGTGCAACTTCCCGGCGGCGGCGGCGGGCGGGTGAGAGAGCTTTACCTTGATGAAGGTGTTGAGAAACTTGCGAAAGAATTAGAGGCGCGGGCTGTATCGCTTGTGCCGAAGGGTACGGCGCGCTAATGGCCCCTTCCTGTTGCGTATTAGCCCTGTGAGGGGCCTTTGTACCAACGCGCACCTATGGGGGCGCTAAAAGCTGTTGTCTCGCATTTCGTTCATCAGTCTCGATACGTACCGCGCTTCCGCAACTTCCCCCGCTGCTACTAACGCGTCGCCACCGCCCGCAACGTATAGGACGACGTGCAAACTCCCCTCATAGTTGTAGCACCGCACCTTTACCACCCTATCCAAATCAACATACTCTTGTTCGCCTTCGTATGCTTCAACTGGTATCCACCGCATAATAATTCCTCCTCAAATCCATTTTAACAACACTACCCGCCAAAAAGCCCACTACGTTGTGAATACGTATAGTGAAAT
>JANOGZ010000391.1:0-4869 GCA_031406255.1 Pyrinomonadaceae bacterium
GCGGTGCCCGCCGCCAGCAGTTGCACTTCGTCGGCCGCATCATCGCCGAGCAGATCAGCGAAGCGAACGTCCAGGCCGCGCGCCACCTTCCACAGCAAAGCGATTGTCGGCGTGCTCTCGCCGGCTTCGATCTGGCCGAGCATGGCACGGCTGACGCCGGAAAGCGCTGCCAGACGCTCCAGACTAAGCCCCCGACGTTTGCGCAATCGCTCCAGATTCTCACCCACTCGACGCTTGAGTTCGCGGGCTTCACGGTCGGCTTCTGCCGAGCGCCCCGCGGCTGTAATAGTCACCACAAATTTAATCTTTCCTCCCTCTACCTGGCCGCTAAGCTTATACCAAAAATGATCCGTCAAAACCACGCCCGGTCGCTTACACCATATAGTGCAAACCACCCGCGCACTCACGCACATCGTTTAGTGCGAAATCGCCTCGTCTCCACCCGTATGCTTGCTTTGTCGCAGGTAACTCGCTAAATACAGAGTTTATAGAACCTCGTTCCGGCTTCCCCTGATAATGGCACGCTCATTGCTGAAGCATATCGCGACTGGTGAGTCGTGCAGGCGGGCGCTAGAAAATATCAGTGAAGCGCGACACATCACGATCTGGAGGATTGAGAGATGACGAAAAGTAATAACAGACTGGCACGACGCATTCTAAGTTTATTGATTCTGGTAGCGCTTGTTGCCAGCAGCGGTCTTCCGACTTATTCACAGCGGCGCCGGACACGGCGCGCTCCGCGACTCGGCAGGGCCACGCGCCCGGTGCTGACAACTCCGGCGCAGGCTCGATATCACACGATCCAGGCCGATCAAACGATTCGCGTGCGCATGAATGAGTTGATCACTTCTGAGCAGGCACGCATCGGCGATCGTTTTACGACTACCGTGGTTGAGCCGGTTTATGCTAATGGCATTGAAGTTGTACCCGCGGGCAGCATTATTAACGGCCGCGTGACGAACGCGCAAAAGGCAGGACGCAAGAGCAAGGCGGGCATGATCGCAGTTAAGTTCGTTTCACTGAAAACGCCTAACGGTGCGACATACCCGATCAACGGTTCTTTGACGAGCCTTTCAGGCGATACCGTCAACTACGACAACGAAGGACAGGTGACGGGGCGGTCGGCGGCGAAGCGTAATGTGGTCTTTATCGGTGGCGGCGCCGCAACGGGTGCGCTGATCGGCGCCATCTCGGGCGGTGGCAAGGGCGCGGGGATCGGGGCCGGCGTGGGCGCGGGTCTCGGTGTGGCCGGTGCCTTCTTCTCAAAAGGCAAAGAAGCGAAGGTCGAACCAGGCACAGAATTCGGGATCCTGCTTAACCAGAGTGTCTCGCTGCCTGCCAGTAACGTCCGTTGATCTTTAAAAGATCGACAACCTGAGGGGTTGTCGGTACGGAGGGAGCCCGCACGCGAAGGGGAGAGCGCGAGCGGGCTTCCGAAAAAAAATCTAAAAGGTTCGGTCGCCCCTGTCAGGACGTAAGTGAGCGACCGTACGCAGAGGCCCGGGGTGAAGGGGAGAGCACGCCGGGCCTCCTATTTTTTTTTACTGGGGTGGAGAATTTCCGAATTATCAGCCGCGAAGAATTATGTGAAAACTCAGTCGGAAGTATTATAGCGGTAGGCAGATGAGTGCGACTCGTTTAGAGTCCAGCCTTTAGCACGCACGTGATCATCACGAAGATAAACGATTCGGCCGGCAATAATAGTCGTGATCGCGGCGCCGCGCATCAGCCATCCGTCGAAAGGGGTATTACGACTCTTCGACTTTGACCGGGAGACATCAAACGTCCACTCCATCTGGGGATCAAGGATGGTGACGTCGCCCCATGCTCCTTGACGCAGGGTGCCACGATTCGCCAGCCTGAAAATACGCGCCGGGTTCACACTACAAAGCTCTACCAAACGTTCAAGCCCGATCACTCCACGGTGGACCAAACGATCGAGCGCCAGCGCGACGGCCGTTTCCAGTCCTGTAATGCCGAACGGCGCGTGATCATATTCGAGGGCTTTCTCATCAGCATGGTGCGGCGCGTGATCCGTCGCAATCGCGTCTATCGTGCCGTCGGCCAGGGCTTCAATGATCGCTTCGACATGCTCACGACTCCGCAGAGGCGGATTCATCTTCGTATTCGTATCATAGCCGTCGACCGCTTCATCCGTCAGCGTCCAGTGATGCGGCGTCACCTCACACGAGACCGGCAGGCCGCGTTCCTTGGCGCGACGGATGGCGGCAAGCGCCCCGCGTGTTGAGACGTGCGCCAGATGAAGACGCGCGCCGGTCAATTCAGCCAACTCGCAATCTCGTACGGCATCCGTCTCCTCGGCAAGTGCCGGTATCCCATGCAACCCTAACCGAAGCGACCAGCTGCCCTCGTGCATCACTCCGCCCGCTGCCAGCGACCGATCCTCGCAGTGATCGACGACGGTCAGGTCAAAACCACTCGCGTATTCCATCGCCCGCCGCATCATTCCCGGTGTGGGCACTGACCGCCCATCGTCTGAGACCGCGACGATGCCGGCGCGCTTCATCTCGCCCATCTCGGCCAGTTCCGTTCCGCTTGAGCCCTTGGTAATGGCGCCCACCGGAAAGACATTCGCCAGCCCGACACGCTCCGCCTGCTCTCTGATAAAGCTCGTCACCGCCGCGTTATCATTAATCGGGTCGGTATTCGGCATCGCACACACGCTTGTCCAACCACCGGCGACCGCGGCTTCGGCACCCGTCTCGATGCTTTCTTTATACTCCTGGCCGGGCTCGCGCAGATGAACGTGAAGGTCAATGAAACCGGGCGCGACAACGAGGCCCGTCGCGTCGAAGACTTCTGCCCCTTCCGGCACGGCTTCGCCTCTTCCGAGCAAACCGGCGATGCGGCCTCCTTCGATGAGCACATTTTTGCCGCCATTGATACCCTGTGTCGGGTCTATGACATGGCCGTTTGCGATTAACAATCTCATTTTGTCAGTGGTTGTTAACTTTCGTGGTGACCCGCCTCTTGAAGGATTTTCTGTTCGGGGTTCGCCTTCTTTCCCGCCCCGGTGGCCGTGAGGGGTTCGGGTGCTGGAAAATTCTCTGCTTTCGGTTGTGAGGCAGTAATAGGTGGAGCGGTTACCCCGGATGAGGCTCCGCCGAGAAGATAAAGGACTGCCATCCGCACCGCCAGGCCATTTGAAACCTGGTCAAGGATTAACGAGCGGGCCCCATCCGCCACATCAGATGCTATCTCGATACCACGGTTCATTGGCCCCGGATGCATGACGATAGCATCCGGCTGAGCACCGCTCAGCCGCTTGAGATTTAAGCCGTAGTGAATGGCGTATTCCCGCAGTGAAGGAAAGAAAGCAGCATCCTGCCGTTCGCGCTGAATACGGAGCACCATAATGACATCTGCGCCCTCAATCGCCCGCTCGAGGTGCGGTTCGACGATCAGATTCTGATGATCTATCACCAGCGCCGCTAAATCTCGCGGGACGAGCGTACCCGGCCCTGTCAGCGTCACCCGCGCCCCGAGTTTGGTGAGCAGGTGGGCATTGGAGCGGGCGACGCGCGAATGCAGTATGTCGCCGATAATAGTGATTTTTAATCCCGTGATGTTTCCCTTACGCTGGCGGATGGTCAGCGCATCGAGCAGCGCCTGCGTCGGATGCTCATGCGCGCCGTCGCCCGCGTTGATGATCGCCGCGCGGCAGATGCGCGCCAGTTGATGCGGCGTACCAGCCGAGGGGTGACGGATCACGATCACGTCAGGTGACATCGCTTCCAGGGTGCGGGCCGTATCAAGCAGCGTTTCGCCTTTGGTCACGCTCGAAGTGGCAGAACTGATATTGATAACGTCGGCGGAGAGGCGTTTTCCGGCCAGCTCGAAGGAGGTGCGCGTGCGTGTCGAAGGCTCGAAGAAAAGGTTGATCACCGTGCGCCCGCGGAGCGTCGGTACTTTTTTGATTTCGCGCTGCGAGATATCGCGAAATGTTTCCGCCATATCAAGCAGGTGCGTGATTTCTTCAACTGAAAGTTCACGGATGCCGAGCAAATGTTGGCGCGCCAAAACCGTCTTCATCTACCACCCCGGAAACCCTGTTTTATTAAGCGCGTAACTGGCGACCGGCGAGCCGGCCTTCCAACCTGCGCGCGGTTTTAACGCAAAAAAAGCGGCCGTCCGGGGCCGCCAGTTACGCGCTCTCTGTGACTTGTCGCTCAACGATAGCGACTCCCTCTTCATCATCAAAATCATTGAGCATCACTTTAATAATCTCGCTCTTTTTCGTCGGCACGAATTTACCGACGAAATCCGCCTGGATCGGAAGCTCGCGATGCTCTTTACCACGGTCGATCAGCACGGCGAGCTGCACGCGGCGCGGGCGTCCGAAATCTATCAACTGGTCAAGCGCCGCGCGAATCGTGCGTCCGGTATAAAGCACGTCATCGATTAACACGACGTTATGGTTCTCGACATCGACTGGAAGTTCCGTCCGGTTGACAACCGGGTTAGCGCCAACCGTGGACAGATCGTCGCGATAGAGGGTGATGTCAAGTATGCCGACCGGAGGACGCTCACCTTCGAGATCGGCGATCTTATCCGCCAGCCGCTCCGCCAGCGGCACCCCGCGCCGACGTATGCCGATAAGGTACAGATCGCCCGCGCCGTGATTCTCTTCCACAATTTCGGAGGCAAGCCGCGCCAGCGCGCGGTTGATGCGCGCGCCATCCATGATGCGGGCCTTCTCCGTGAATTCCATCGGCGCGGATACTAGCACAGAGATGGACGATGAAGAAAGAAGTTCCAGGCAAAGCGCTCCTCTGAGCATGCGATACCAGCAATTCTCGGTCAGAACGAAAATGGTTAATTTGCTAAGTTCTTTTGCGAATCTGGAAA
>JANOGZ010000401.1:0-5612 GCA_031406255.1 Pyrinomonadaceae bacterium
GGGGCATTGCCCAACAAAAACCCCCCGTCAAAAAAAACTAATGGTGGGTTGGGGGCCCCCCCCCACGTTTCGTGGAGAGCGGAGAATCCGGGAGATTAGTAGCGCTGCTTTTGCTTACCAGATTTTGCAGCGTTCGCTGACGGGGCGCACCATCGCCTCTCCCTGTTTACAACTGAATGCCTGCGCAAAGATGGGCAGGTTCGAGAGGGGCCCGTTGACACGGAAGCGCGGCAGCGGGTGCGGGTCGGTGGTGGCGATCAGACGCGCCAGTTCGGGGCGCAGGTTGCTGCCCCAGACCTGCGCATAGCCGAGGAAGAAGCGCTGCTCCGGACTAAATCCGTCGATCACCGCGGGCCGCGGCTTGCCTTCCAACGACTTTTGATAAGCGGCGTAGGCGACGGCGATGCCGCCGAGATCGGCGATGCTCTCGCCGAGCACCAGTTTGCCGTTCATGTTGAGATTCTCTTCAACCTTGAAACTGCTGAACTGCTGCTCCACGCAGCCCGCGCGCGCGTCAAAATTCTTCCGATCTTCTGTCGTCCACCAGTTCTTCAAATTGCCCTGCGCGTCAAACTGGCTGCCCGAATCATCGAAGCCGTGGATCAGTTCGTGACCGATGACCGAACCGATGCCGCCATAATTGATCGCCATATCGGCATTCGGATCGAAGAATGGCGGTTGCAGGATGCCCGCCGGAAAAGCGATCTCGTTGGTCGTCGGGTTGTAGTAAGCATTGACGGTCGGCGGCGACATCAACCACTCCGTCCGATCGGTGGGCTTGCCGATCTTGGCGAGCTTGCGTTTGAACTCGAAGCGGACGGCGCGGGCTTTATTGTTGATAAACGCCCCCCGATCGATCTCCATCGCCGAATAATCGCGCCACTTATCAGGATATCCGATCTTATCGATGAAGGTATCGAGCTTGGCGATCGCTTCCTTGCGTGTCGCTGCGCCCATCCACTCCATTTTCCCGAGATCGTCGCGCAGGACCGCTTTCAGATTGCCCACCAGTTCGAGCGCCCGCCGCTTGGCTTCGGGCGGGAAAGCCTTCTTTACGTATACCTCCCCGACGGCATCGCCGAGGACGTTGTTCGTCTGCGTCACGCAGCGCTTCCAGCGCGGCAGCAGCTCCTTCGCCCCGGTCAGCGTCCGGCTATTGAAATTGAAGCTTTCTTCGACGAACTTCGAGGAGAGCCCCGAGGCCGCGGCGCTGATCAGCCGCCAGCGCAGATACGTCTTCAGATCGGCGAGCGGCACGGTGGTCAATTGCTTGTCCAGCGCCTTGAAGAACTTGGGTTGAGAGATATTAAGCTCACCCATCGCGGGCGCTCCGACGTTCCTGAGATACTCGTCCCAGGAGAAGACCGGCGTCAGTGTTTTCAACTCGGCCAGCTTCATCTTGTTGTACTGTGTGTTGGGATCGCGCAACTCCACGGCATTCATCGCATCTTCAGCCAGCTTCGTCTCGATCCGGAAGACGGTTTGCGCGGCGGCGCTCGCCGCGGCCGCGTCCTCGCCCAGCAACTCGAACATCCTGGCGATGTGTTTGAGATATTCCTCGCGGATGGTCTTCATGCGCGCATCATCTTTGAAATAATAATCGCGGTCGGGCAGGCCCATCCCGGCCTGCGAGGCGTCGGCGATGATCCGGGAGGCGTCTTTTAAGTCCTCTGTGGAAGTAAAGAAGAAGAACGCATTGACGCCCGCGCCGTGGAGGTGGGCGATCGCCTCTTGCAGACCGCGCGGGTCCTTGATCTTATCAATGCGCGCCAGCTCGGTTGCCAGCGGTTTGATTCCTTCCGCCTCGATCTTCGCTTCATCCATGCAGCTGGCGTAGTAGTCGCCGATCTTCTGTTCGCTGCTGCCCCTCGGCGCCGCGGTATTTCTGGCGGCGTCTTCCAGAATCTGGTGCAGCGTGTCTCTATTCTTCTCCGCCAGCTCATTGAAGCGCCCCCAGCTGGCGAAGGCGGCGGGGACCGGATTTTTTTCGATCCACCCGCCATTGACGAACTGATAAAAGTCTTTACAGGGCTCGCACGTCCGGTCGAGGCTGGCGGTGTCAAAGCCCCAGTTCGGGCCGGCCATCTGCGCGGGAGGAATGATGGCCGTCGCGAGCGCCAGCGCGAGCAGCGGAAACGCGAGATATCGTAATTTTGGCAAACGCATTAGATATGGCTCCTTAGAAGTTAGAAGTTGTGAACGGGTGCGGAAACACCGTGGGCAGCCGATACTGAGCCGTTCAAACAGAGATAGTCGGCGGACAGCTTAGATAAACTCACATGTCGGCGGAAGATTTTTGTGACGAAAAGGCTGCATCCCGTGACGGGCTGCATAAAAGGGGCAGTGGGAAAGGGATTCCGGCTCAACGGGGCGGGCCGAATGATCGCCCGTCTCCGGTGGTCCGCCGCGCTTTCACCGGCGCTTTCGGGGGCGCGTCAATACAACGCCGCGCGACGCGCCCGAGCGCGTGCCGGTCGCTGGTCACGCGGTCGATCACTCACGCGGGCAGTTTGACCATCTCATGGACGTTGCCGCGGACGCCGCCGACGCCCTGCGAAAACTGGCGATCTTGATTGTGCACCAGCATCGGCAGGCCGTATTTGAGCGCCATCGTGATACTCACAAAGCGTTCGACCGGAACATCCGGGAGGAGCTGGAAGCGGTAGCGTTGCAGCATCATCGCGAGCGCGATTTTCATCTCCTGCATGGCGAATGGCGCGCCGATGCACATGCGGGGCCCGCCGCTGAAGGGGTTGTACTCGAAAGAATCCCGCTCGATCGTGCTCCAGCGATGCGGATTAAACACCTCGGGCTGCTCGTAGAGTTCCGCCATGTGATGCGTGTGGTAGATGCTGATGATCACTTCGGTGCCGACGGGCAGATGATGTCCACCGAGTTCCGTCGGCCCGGCCGTCGTGCGCGTATTCCAGGGCACCGGCGGCAGCAGCCGCATGCTCTCTTTGATCGTGTATTCGAGTAGCGGAAGCTCCTGCAGCTGGTCGAGGGTCGGGGGTGCGCCGCCGAGCACAGCGTCCAGCTCATCGAGCAGCTCGGCCGCAAACTGCGGATGCTGCGAGAGCAAAAAGAGCGTCCACGTCAGCGCGTTGGAGCTGGTTTCGTGCCCGGCGGCGAAGATCACGGTCGTGTGACCGATCACTTCGCTTTCGGTCAGCATCGAATTATCTTCATCGCGCGTCTGCAGGAGCATCGACAGCACATCATCGCCATCCGCGCCCTCGGCGCGCTTGTGCGCGATGATGTCGCGTATCCCGGTGTTTATCCGTTTCGCCACATTGAGAAAGCGGCGGTACGGCAGCCCCGGCAAATCGTAGGGCGCCATAATGGTCTTGGGCGACAGCACCAACCCGAGCGATTCCTGCAGCGCTTCCGCGATCTCAATGCCGCCTTCGACGTTTTCGCCGAACAGGGTCTTCGTCGCAATCAGCATCGTCAGGTGCATCATATCGGCGTGCACGTCACGGCGCTCACCCGGCTTCCAGCTATCCAACATCTGCTGCGTAATGCTGATCATGTCAGCGTGATAGGTCTCGATGCGTTTCTTGTGAAAAGCGGGCGCGAGCAGACGGCGGTGCCGGCGATGCTCGCTGCCGTTAACGTTGAACAACCCCGTGATGTATTCCAGCAGCGGCTCCTGGCGCGTCGAGACATGCCCCGTCGGATAGAGCGTACCGGAGAGCGCCGATTTGTGATACAGGTCGTGCTGCGTCTCGACTTCGCGGGCAAGCTCAGGGCCGTAGACGAAGACCGTCCCCGGGCAATCCGGCTGCGTCGAGAACACACGACTCCGGCCGCCGGCGACGAGCGCCGCGACCGGGCCATAATCTCTGAACAGATCGCCCATGTAGTTGATCGGATCGCGCGTCAGCTTGAACAGATTCCCGATCGGGCCGAGGACGCGTGTCGGGCGCGGGCCGGGAATGGCGAAGGCAGTTCCGTTGGTCTGGGGGGCTTGTGTGGACATCGGTTTTCTCTGGGTTTTCGACGAAGCCGGACGCTCTCGGTCGCGCCCGCCTCGAATTTATGTATTGGCGACCGTGAACCATACCCATTCGCTACATAGATTTCAATCAGGATAATCCGGCCGGGTTTTCCTGTCGCTGTTCATTTAAGACGCGCCCGGCCGGTCGGGATTGCGTCAGGGAATAGCGGCTCGCACGGGCCCGGCCAGGGTTACGGCGGCGGCGCCGACGCGCGGGCGCGGCGTTTCAGTGGCGCAGCGGCGGGCAATTTTTTTAGCGCCCTTTGATAGAGCTTTGACGGCCGCCGCTGTTGTCCGGCCCCGCCGACGATACTTGACTCGCGCAACAATGCATTCCCCTCACCGGAACGGTTATAATCACCGGAACATGCAAAGTAGACTTATTATTTGCCGTTTGCAATACTCGCTGAGGCATATTGGAGCCACCGTCTAAATGATTAACTTCGAGACAACGCCAGAGCGCTACAAGCACTGGAAACTGAATATAGATGGGGAAGTTGCCACCCTTTCGATGGACGTCCAGGAGGATGCGACGCTCGGAGAGGGCTACAAGCTAAAACTCAATTCGTACGATCTGGGAGTTGACATCGAGCTGGCGGATTGCGTCCAGCGCCTGCGCTTCGAGCATCCGGAAGTCCGCGTCGTGCTGATCACCAGCCTGAAGCCGCGCATCTTCTGCGCGGGCGCCAATATTTATATGCTCGGCACGTCGGCCCACGCTTTCAAGGTCAACTTCTGTAAATTCACCAATGAAACTCGCTGTGCGATCGAAGACGCCTCGGCGCATTCGGGGCAGCGCTATCTCGCGGCGCTCAACGGAACGGCCTCCGGCGGCGGTTATGAACTGGCCATCGCGTGCGACGAAATCTATCTCGTTGATGATGGCAACTCGGCCGTCTCGCTGCCGGAAGTGCCGCTGCTCGGAGTGCTTCCGGGCACCGGCGGTCTGACGCGCCTCGTCGATAAGCGAAAGGTGCGCCGCGATCGCGCCGACGTCTTCTCGACGCTGGCCGAGGGGCTCAAGGGTAAGCGCGCCAAGGAGTGGGGTCTGATCGACGACTATTTTCCGACCAGCAAGTTTCAGGAATCTATTCGAGCGCGCGTCGAGAGCGTCCTCACAGAGAATAACGACCGCAAAGACTCGGCAGGCGGGCGCGGGATCAAGCTCAACCCGCTGCACTTCGAAGCGACCGCCGATGGTCGCGAGTACAAGTACGTCAGCCTGCGCCTCAACCGCGCGAAGCGTTACGCCGATTTGATCGTGCGCGGGCCGCAGTCAGGCACGCCGACCACCATGTCCGAGATCGAGCAACTCGGAGATCAGTACTGGCCGCTTCAGGCGTACCGCGAATTGGATGACGCGCTGCTGCACCTGCGGGTCAACGAACTCGAAACGGGGCTCGTCGGCCTCCGCACCGAGGGAAACATCGCCGATGTCCTCTCCGTTGATGAAGTGTTGGTCGCCAACCGCGACCACTGGTTGATCCACGAGATCATCTTACATATCGCGCGCGTGCTGCGGCGGATGGACCTGACGGCGAAAAGCTTCTTCGCCCTGATCGAGCCCGGCAGCTGTTTTGCGGGCAATCTGCTGGAGCTCGCGCTTTCGGCG
>JANOGZ010000449.1:0-1829 GCA_031406255.1 Pyrinomonadaceae bacterium
GGCACTCGTCGCCGGACGCACGCATTAACCGTTGCCAGACTAAAGAAAGCAGTGGTCAGTGGTCAGTGGTCAGTGGTCAGCGCTCAGCTCCGGTTAAGATATAAGGAGCGCGCGCCCACAAACGCGCCATCTGATGATCGACACCACAGATGACCGGCTGACCACTGACCACCGACCACTGACCACTGCTAGCTGACTTTTGATCTTAATGAACTCCGGGAGAACTACTGCATGATTTTCAGAAGTGTCGCGCCGTACCGTGCGATGGCGCTTGTATTGTCTCTGGCGCTCTACGCGCTTATCCCTGTCTACGCGCAGCAGGAGAGTCCGGCGGCGGCCACTGCCACTGCCGCGGCGCGTGAACGAACGGTTCGCGTCACGCTGTTGCAGGTAAATGATGTGTATCAGATATCACCCGTTGACAGAGGAACGCGGGGCGGCCTGGCGCGCCTCGCCACTCTGCGCAGCAGGATCATGACCGAATCGCCGCACACGCTGTATCTGCTTGGCGGCGACACGATCGCGCCGTCGGTGGCCTCGAATATCTTCAAGGGGCGGCAGATGATCGCTCTGTGGAACGCGACCGGGCTGGACTACGCCGTGCTCGGCAATCACGAATTCGATTTTGGCGATGCGGTGTTGCGCGAAAGGATGAAAGAATCGCGTTTCGGCTGGCTCGGCGCTAACGTCATCGACCGCCAGACCGGTAAACCGTTCGGTGATATGCCGCCGTTCGTCGTGCGTGAGTTTGGGGGCATCAAAGTCGGGCTCTTCGGCGTGCTCACGCCCGACACCGCGCGGGCTTCGAAGGCCGGGCCGGACGTCGAGTTTCGCGATCCGTGCGAGACGGCGAAGAAGACCGTACCACTGATGCGGGCCGCCGGCGCGCAGGTGATCGTCGCCCTGACGCACCTCACGATGAGCCAGGATAAGGAAATGACGCGTTGCGCGCCGATTGACGTGATCATCGGCGGCCACGAACACACGGTGCTGCAGTCTCTGTCGGGGCGCACCCCGATTTTCAAGATGGGCTCGGATGGACGCAATCTCGGGCGCATCGATTTGAATATTTCGGGCACCACCGGCGCGCTCAGTAGCATCGACTGGGAAGTGATCCCCGTCACGAGCGATATACCGGAAGAGCCCGCCTCGGCCGCGCTGACCGCCGAATATGAAAAAACGTTGTCGGTCGAGCTCGATCAGTTCGTCGGACGGACGAGCGTCGCCCTCGATGCGCGCCAGGAAACGAATCGCACGCAAGAGACGAATCTCGGGTCGTTCATCGCCGATGCCTATCGTAAGTGGGCGGGAGCAGACGTCGCGCTGATGAACAGCGGTTCTGTTCGCTCGAACACGACCTTCGGGCCGGGCGCCCTCACCAAACGCGATGTGCTTTCCATCCTGCCGTTCGAGAATCACATCGTGAAGGTTGAGGTGAAGGGAGCCATTCTGCGTGCGGCGCTCGAATACGGTGTGAGCCGCGTGGTGGAAGACAAAGAGGCCGGCCAGTTTCCGCAGGTCTCCGGCCTCGCCTTCGTCTTCGACGAGCGCCGCCCGGCGGGTTCACGCATTCTCGGCGTCACGGTCGCCGGCCGCCCGCTCGATGACACTAAAACTTACACGCTCGCCTCGAACGCTTACGTGATCGGAGGCGGCGATGGGTATACGATGTTTCGCGGGGCGCGCTACCTCCTCGAACCGGAGGAGGGGCCGGTCGAGGCCACCGTTTTGATGGACGCCATCGCGGCGGCGAAAGAGATCGCGCCCCGGACGGATGGTCGCATCAAGCGCCTCGGCAGATGAAACCATGGAAGTTGAAGCGCAGCACA
>JANOGZ010000452.1:0-1112 GCA_031406255.1 Pyrinomonadaceae bacterium
AATCGAAGACGGGCGCTGCACCCGCGCGCCGCACCTCCACGTTGGCCGCTTCATCCGCGCCGACCGGCACGCTTTCATGGAGAACATTCGGCAGCGTCGACAGCAATTCGCTCATCCGTTCTTCCGCTTGAGTTCGCGCGCGATCGAGTTCGGCGATGCGCTCCTTCAACCGTCCAACTTCCTGACGGCGTATTTCCGCTTCGTCGCGGCGACCGTCTTTCATCAGCGCGCCGATCTCGCGACTCGACGTGTTGCGCTCGGCGTTAAGTTGATCCGACTCGGCGATCGCGCGCCGGCGCTCCGCATCGAGGTGCGCGAAGTCATCGAGCGCCAGTACGGGGTGGCGGCGCGCTTCGAGCGAGGCGCGCACTTTATCTAGATTTTCCCGGACGAAGTTAAGATCGAGCATTTGCCGCAGTCCTTCAACGTATGGTATGTGTTACATCTTTTCGCCAGACGATAGTGAACGAAAAACATCACGCTAGCCGAGGCTCGGCAGCACTGTCAAGCGATGGAAATTTCCATCTGAATCCGCGATCAGGATTTTAAGTCTCGAACCTCAAGCTTCAATATATGCCACAGAAAATACGCAAAGCCGTCTTTCCCGCGGCCGGCCTCGGAACGCGTTTCCTGCCGGCCACCAAGGTAATTCCTAAAGAGATGCTGCCGCTGGTTGATAAACCGTTGATCCAGTATGTCGTCGAAGAAGCGGTCGCTTCCGGAATCGAGTCGGTCATCATCGTCACGGGGCGGGGTAAGGGTGCGATCGAAGATCATTTCGACATCTCGTTCGAGCTTGAGCGTCTGCTCGAGGAGCGCGGTAAGGGGGAGATGCTCGGGGAAGTGCGCGCCATCTCGGAGATGGCGCGGATCAGTTACGTGCGGCAGCAGGAAGCGCTCGGCCTCGGCCATGCGATCCTGCAGGCGCGTGATTTCGTCGAAGACGAGCCGTTCGCCGTGATGCTCAGCGACGATATCGTTGACGCCGAAACGCCCGCGCTGCGACAGATGCTCGAAGTTTACGAAAAATATGAAGCGCCCGTGCTCGGGACGATGCGCGTCGAAGGCGAGGCCATCTCGCGCTTCGGTGTGATTGATGCGGAGGAGGTCTG
>JANOGZ010000475.1:0-2379 GCA_031406255.1 Pyrinomonadaceae bacterium
GATCGAAGAACGTCGCGACGTCGCCGGCGGCGTAGATCCCCTCGACGCTCGTGCGTGCATGATCATCGACGAGCACGCCGCCATCCGGGGCGAGGGTCACGCCGCTATCCGAGAGCCACGCGGTGGCCGGCGCGACACCGATGCCGGCGATCAAGAGGTCGGCTCCGATACGCTCGCCAAGGCGATCAATGATGCGCGCGACGATAAAAAAATCCGCGCGATCGTGCTCAGAGTGGATAGTCCGGGTGGAACCAACTACGCCTCCGACATCATCTGGCATGCCGTCGAGGCCGCGAAGCAGAAGAAGCCGGTCGTCGTTTCGATGGGCGATGTCGCGGCATCAGGCGGCTATTACATTTCGACGAACGCCAACCGCATTTTCGCGCAGCCCTCGACCATCACCGGCTCGATCGGCGTCTACGCGGGCAAGCCGGTCATCAAGGGATTCTACGACTGGATCGGCGTCAGCAGTGAGTATGTGCTGCGCGGCAAAAACGCCGGCATATACCGCGAGACGCAACCCTTCACACCCGAAGAGCGGGCCAAGTTCGAAGAGTGGATTCGGGAGTTCTACTATAAAGACTTTGTGCCGAAGGTCGCCCAGGGGCGTGGGCGCGACATAGAATATATTGATTCGGTCGCCCAGGGGCGAGTCTGGACGGGTGAACAGGCGAAGGAGCGCGGGCTGGTTGATGAGTTCGGCGGACTTGACCAGGCGGTCGAAGCGGCAAAAGGTCTCGCCAATATCCCGGCTGATAAGGGCGTGCGCCGCGTGATCTTCCCGTACCCGCGCGGTTTCTGGCAGCAGGTGTTGGGCGAAGACGATGAGGCCGCGAGCGCGAAGGCGGAGCAGCAACAACGCGCCGCGCTCCTCAATGCGCTGCCCGAAGACATGCGCCGCGCCTTCAAATATTCCTCCGTGCTCGACCGCATGAAGCGCGGCGAAATCATGGTGATGATGCCGTTTGAGTTGCAGATCAAATAAAAAGGGTCTGGAGTCTGGAGTTTGGAGTCAATGGATTTTTGTCTCAAGACTCAAGACTCCAGACTTTTTTCTATCTTTTCCAGCCCGTTCATATATGGCCGGAGCGCTTCAGGAATGACGACCGAGCCGTCCCGCTGCTGGTAGTTTTCCAGGATGGCGATCCAGGTGCGTCCGACCGCCAGACCCGAACCGTTCAGCGTGTGGACGTATTCGGGTTTAGCGCCCCCGGCGCGCCGGAAGCGAATCTCCGCGCGCCGCGCCTGAAACGCTTCGTAGTTCGAGCACGAAGAGATTTCGCGAAAAGTATTTTGCGAGGGCAGCCAGACCTCTATGTCATAGGTTTTCGCCGCGCCGAAGCCGACGTCACCGCTCGCCAGCGCGACGACGCGATAATGCAGGCCGAGCATCTGCAAGACCCGTTCGGCGTCGCGCGTCAAAGATTCCAACTCTTCGTAAGAATTCTCGGGAAGCGCGAGCTTGACGAGTTCCACCTTTTGAAACTGGTGCTGGCGGATCACGCCGCGCGTGTCGCGCCCGTAGCTTCCCGCCTCCGAGCGAAAGCAGGGCGTACAGGCCACCATGTGGACGGGCAGTGCCGACCCCTCGAGGATTTCTTCCCGGTGATAATTCGTCACCGGAACCTCCGCAGTCGGGATCAAATAGAGGCCGCGCTCGTCCGTTAATTTGAATAGATCCTGCTCAAACTTGGGAAGCTGTCCGGTACCGAAAAGCGCGGCGGCGTTAACGATAAAGGGCGGCAGCGTTTCCGTGTAATGATGCTCGCGCGTATGCAGATCGAGCATGAAATTGATCAGCGCGCGCTCCAGGCGCGCGCCCGCGCCGCGCAGGATCGCAAAGCGCGCGCTTGCTATTTTCGTCGCTCGTTCGAGATCGAGAATGTTCAGCGCGACGCCGAGATCAACGTGATCCTTCGGCGCGAAATCGAAGCCGGGCGCTGCACCCGAGCGCCGCACCTCCACGTTGGCCGCTTCATCCGCGCCGACCGGCACGCTTTCATGGAGAACATTCGGCAGCGTCGAAAGCAGTTCGCTCATCCGTTCTTCCGCTGCAACACGCGCGCGATCCAGTTCGGCGATGCGCTCCTTCAACCGTCCAACTTCCTGACGGCGAGATTCGGCTTCTTCGCGGCGCCCGTCTTTCATCAGCGCGCCGATCTCGCGACTCGACGTGTTGCGCTCGGCGGTAAGCTGATCCGACTCGGCGATCGCGCGCCGGCGCTCCGCATCGAGGTGCGCGAAGTCATCGAGCGCCAGCACGGGGTGGCGGCGCGCTTCGAGCGAGGCGCGCACTTTATCTAGATTTTCCCGGACGAAGTTAAGATCGAGCATTTGCCGCAGTCCTTCAACGTATGGTATGTGTTACATCTTTTCGCC
>JANOGZ010000557.1:0-1451 GCA_031406255.1 Pyrinomonadaceae bacterium
CTGCTCTACACCCATCTGCGAGGGGCCCGCAAGCGGCGCCGCAAGCGTTACGGCAGCTATGACAGTCGTGGCAGATTGGCCGGAAAACGTCTCCTCTCTGAGCGACCACCGTCGGTCGAGACGCGCCGCCACAAGGGGCACTGGGAAATAGATACCGTCATCGGGACTGGCAGCAAGGACTGCATCGTCACTCTGGTTGAGAGGAAGACCGGATTGCTCTTAATCGGCAAGTTAAAAGATCGGACGACGGCCTCGCTCAACCGAAGAGTCATCCATCTCATCCAGCGACACGGTGGAGCGTTCAAAACCATCACGTCAGACAACGGGACAGAATTCCACGATTACAAACGCGTCGAAGAGCGGACAAAAGCGGCCTTCTACTTTGCCACGCCCTATCATTCCTGGGAACGTGGCAGTAATGAGAACGCCAACGGGCTGATTCGTCAGTATCTGCCGAAGGGGATGAGCATGGCCGGGTTGAGCCAGCAACAATGCAATGCCATCGCTCGGAAGCTGAATATACGTCCGCGCAAACGTCTTGGCTTCAGGACGCCTTTGGAGTGCTACAATGAAACGTAGTCAGTGTTGCGGTTCAAACTTGATGTCAGGACGCCCCTCTGAACGACCATGGACATGGGTAACAAATCAGTAGGGAGACATGGGTTACACATTTCTCCTTTTCAGCCTCCCCAGATGATCTTCTATCCGGAGGCTTTCTTCAACTAGCCGACCCAGTTTCACCGGCCCAAGATATACATCCCACAGCCCGTGATCCACCTGCTCTAATCCTACGTGCAGACCCGCACACGTATGACTGACGGCCACCCATTGATGTTTCCACCTGATCCCACTGTTCTTACTCACGAGCCGCGTCTCGAAGTGCGCCGGATAGACCAATGGCGGCAATGCTTTTGGCAGCAGCCGTGTTGAAGTCTCATACACAGATGCTGGTGTCTGCAACTCTATACCTTCGTGCGGCCTGACCTGGTTGTACTCGCGCCTAAAACTATTGAACACTCGCTGTTGCTGAGCGAGGTTGGCTGCTGGCGGGCGCGTCGTCTCAGCTTTCAGTGTTCGATGCATCCGTTCGTGCTGACCGTTCTGTTGCGGCTTGCCTGGTTGAATCAACTCTGGTCTGATGCCCAGTTGGATCCACCACACTGAGAGTTCTGAGAGTCGTCCAAGCGCCGTCGAAGCGAAGGGCGTCCCGTTGTCGGAGCGGATCGCTGCGGGCAAACCATACTTCTTAAACAGATGTGTGAAAACCTCTTTAGCTCCTAAAGTGCGGGTTGAAAGCAAGCCCTCGCAGCCAATCAGATAGCGAGAGTAGCGATCCGTGACGGTCAAGGGGTAGCAGTAACGACCGTCGCGAGTCTTGAACTGCCCCTTGAAATCGACGCACCACAGTTCATTGGGAGCCTCGACGATGGAAGAGGGTTTTCCGGGATGTC
>JANOGZ010000577.1:0-3240 GCA_031406255.1 Pyrinomonadaceae bacterium
GGGTGCGGTTGGCGAGTTACATCAAGGTGCGGGTGCCGGGGGAGTACGAGCGATTGTATGAGAAGTTGACGGAAAGCATCGGCGGCGCGCTCCGCGGCGCACTACTGGCGGTGCTGATCGATCAATCTCTCAAGGCGGTTGTGATAGCGACACTCAATCTTATCTTCGGCGTGCCGCTGGCGGTGGTGCTCGGCGTCGTGACGTTTTTTGTCGGGTTCTTTCCGTTGCTCGGCGAGTGGGCTATTTATGTGCCGGTCAGTATTTACCTGCTTGTGTTTCTTGACCGTCCGGTGGGCGCCGCGATTTACTTTGGTATCGGGGTGGCGATGACGCTCGGATCATCGCTGCTGCTGCGTCCGCGATTGGCCTCGCACGGCGCGCGGCTGTTCAACTTTTACTGGATGCTGGTGGCGCTGGTGGCCGGCGTCTACGTCTTCGGGGTGCCGGGGATCGTGCTCGGGCCGGCGATCCTGGGATTTGCCAAAGCCGTGGCGGATACACTTTTAGGCGAGGTGCGCTATGAAACCTCGCTGCTCGCTTCCGAGCACAGGGCGGAGTCTGACCAAGAAGCGAAAGAATCCCCGCCGCCGCTGGCGCGAGAACAAACCACGAGCGCGGCTGATTGACCTGTCCCGGGGCTAAAACAATGGTAAGCGTCCAGCCATCAGCCATAGCCATCAGCTATCAGCTTTCAGCTATCAGCTAACATCAAGAAGCGCGCGCCATGCGAGATCGACACCACAGATGACCGGCTGATCGCTGAAAGCTGAGCGCCGACTGCTGAACGCTTACAAACAATGAAACGGTAAAGAGCGCTGACTTCTCTCAGACCATCACGTCTCCGCCCGGGAGCACGAACAGAAAACTATAAATCACATGTTCAACCGTCGCCTTTTCAGCCGCAGCGCGGAAGTGGAAACCGCCGCGCGCGCGGGCCATCCCACCGTCGCGCTTGAATCTACTGTGATCGCGCACGGATTGCCGCGCCCGCTGAATCTTGAAACGGCGCGCGACCTCGAACAGATCGTTCGCGCCGCCGGCGCCGTCCCGGCGACCATCGCTGTTATTAAAGGAAAGCTCTGTGCGGGGCTCAGCGATGAACAGCTTGAGCACATCGCCCGCAGCGAATCTATATACAAGATCAGCCGGCGCGATCTGCCGATCGCCGTCGCGCGCGCGTGGGACGGAGCGACGACCGTCGCCGCGACGATGTGGATTGCTGACCGTCTTGGCCTTGAGGTCTTCGCGACCGGCGGGATCGGCGGCGTGCACCGTGGAGCTTTGCCCGATGTCTCTGCTGATCTGCCCGAGTTGGCGCGGACGGCGATGATCGTCGTCTGTTCGGGCGCGAAAATCGTGCTTGATCTTCCGGCCACGCGGGAGTGGCTGGAGACACAGGGCGTCACCGTGATCGGCTACGGTTGTGATGAGATGCCGGCTTTTTATTCGCGCCGGAGCGGGTTGGCGATCGATGCCCGCGCCGATACGGCGCAGGAGGTCGCCCAGGTCGCGCGCGCGCGCCGCGCCCTCGGGATGGAGGGTGCGCTTCTCGTTTGCGTGCCGGTGCCGCCGGCGGCCGAGGTTGAGGCGGTCGTGGTCCAGCACGCGCTTGATGAAGCACTGGAAGAAGCAGCGCGTAAGCAGATCAGCGGGCGCGAGTTGACGCCTTTCCTGCTCGAGCGCATGAACCAGGCGAGCGGCGGAGCGACGCTGCTGGCTAATGTCGCGTTGTTGAAAAACAATGCGCGAGTCGGGGCCGAGATCGCCCGGGCGCTGGCATCCGAACCGGAACTCGAAGCGACACCGAAGCGCGCGGGCTAAATTACCCTCAGCATAATACATCTGAAGCAATTAGTTTTGGTGACGGTGGCGGCACTATTGACATGTTAAGTCGACGCGATATTCTTTGCCTGCTCAAACGCATCTCGCGCTGAAGTTTCGTGGCCGCATCCTGCGGCGACGTGTTAAAATCCGTCCCCACGCTCAGCACGAAAACACGCACGCTTTACTTGTTTAGTAGTTTTGTTAATTCTCTCGCTGCGATGAATTTCTGGGACAACGTAGAAACAGCGGCCACCATGGAGGGGGTATTCCTCTGGGTCGTCCTCGGCTATATCGTGGCGACCTTTATCCTGTTCGGCTTCGTCCCCGCCGCGCGCGCGCGCATCCGCGGCGCGATGCTCCTTTTTGCGCTCTCCTTCGTCGGCCTGCTGGTCGCCGGCACGATCCTCTCTTTTAACCCTGATCAGAAAGGCGCGGCATACCAGTGGACGCGCTGGCCATCGCTCTTTATCAAGGCCATCGCGATCATCAACCTGGCGAGCGTCGTCATCTTTGATGTGGCGCTCGAGAGGCTGCGTCTTAAACCGGCGAAGATCATGCGCGATCTGCTTCTCGCGCTCGCTTATGTTGTGACGGCTATCGTGCTGCTCTCGAGCGGCGGCGTTGATCTGACGGGTATCGTCGCGACCTCCGCCGTCGTGACGGCCGTCATCGGCTTCTCGCTACAGGATACGCTGGGCAACATCATGGGCGGCATGGCCTTGCAGATGGAGCGTTCGATCAGAGTCGGCGACTGGATACGCGTGGACCGGCAGGAGGGACAGGTAAAGGAAATCAGCTGGCGGGTGACGTCAATCGAAACGCGCGATTGGGATACGGTCGTCATCCCGAACAGCGTCCTGATGAAGGGACAGGTCACAGTGCTCGGGCGCCGTGTCGGATCGCCGTACCAGCATCGCCAGACGTTGCTCTTCAATGTCGACTTTCGCTACGCGCCGACCGATATCATCGATGCCGTAGAGACGGCGTTGCGCGCCGAGCCGATCCCGAACATCGCGCCCGAACCGGCCCCGGTCTGCCTGCTGATCGATTTCAAAGATAGTTTCGCTTCTTACAGCGTCCGCTTCTGGATACAGGAGATCGGCCCGAACGACCCGACCGATTCCGTCGTGCGCACGCACGTCTACTCGGCGCTGCGCCGCGCCGGCATCCCGCTCTCGATTCCGGCGCAGGCCTTCTTTATCACCGCAGATAACGAGAAAAGACGCGAGCGCAAGCGAAGCGAGGAAATCCAGCGGCGCGTCGAAGCGCTTCAGCACGTCGAGCTCTTCAATACTTTGACGGTCGACGAGCGTCGCGAATTGGCCGCGCGCTTACGCACCGCCCCCTACGTGCGCGGCGAAGCGATTATGCGGCAGGGAGGGCACGCGCAATCGCTCTACATCATGCGAAAGGGCG